>JANLHC010000203.1 GCA_024654465.1 Candidatus Scalindua sp. | reverse complement strand
TTGTAAGTTTTCCATCAGATAAGTTCTCTATTTTAATGTATAGAAAATTCAATATTGATAACACTTCGACTCCCCGCCGGAATGACCTCGTCGGGTAGGCGAGGAGTCGAAGGATGTTTTTTGTCGCAATAACGACTTAACTTGACAAATACAAACAAGGAACTCAATTTTATATTAGAAAACAATAGTCATTACTTGTATTAGACTTGTTAGAATATAATCGAGTGCTTGTTCCTTTTTTTAAGCCATTTCTCCTATCCTCTTTTATGTTTGTGGTTTCAGCGGTTTTACACGCGCATGTGGAATATTAGGACTAACCGGGTCTACGGTAAGTTCTCTACGGCTCGGATTTATAACTAAATCCATATCCTCCATTGGTACCGCACCAAGTAGTACTTCATCTCCAAAAACTAAAGCACCCACATAGCAAAACCTTTTTTCAAAACTAACTCTAATATGGCCAACATAAGGAACATTTAAACATCTACCATCTGCAACTTCCCTCTTTGATTCTGTTTTGAGATTAAGCTGAAGAGCGACATGCTTCGGGATACAAAGCATTAGGGCACCTGTGTCCACAAGAGCATTTACCTCGACAGGTTCAAAATCAGTTTGTGTCGGATTGCTTAATTTAATTTTTGCGAAGACGTGTTCCATTCGCATTCCCTCCGTTTATTAGTTGATAATATCGCATCTCTGATAAATAAAATATTAAAATCAATAGAAAAATTGCACAATTGTCTACTTTTTCTGCGACCATTTCCCTTTTTCATCTTGATTCCAGTGACCTACCTTGGCTTTAGCTTTAAGGGTTTTCACGAAGACGGTCTTTATTTTTCCTACATCTGACAGTGAGATTTTATTTGCCGTTGCCAATTCCTTGTACAACATTTCTCGGTCGTTGTTTTCAGCTTTCAGCAGGCGATTGGCAGTCCTGATCTCTTCTCCGCCAAGACCGTCCATACTTCTAATGGCAAGCATACCGTCGTTGGTTTCACCAATGGAACCTTGATCCTTAAACTGCATGATTGCTGTATTGCGGGATTTCATGGAGTCTATCAATTTACGGATGGCGGGTGTTGTAAGGTTAAGGTCTATTTCATCTGCATAAACCGTAGAATTTCCAAAAAAATTAAAAGGAACACTCTTTTGGAAAAAGCTTTGTTGATCACTATTGTCTGCCGTGCTTTTCGCATCATTACTACCTTGAATTTCGTCAATGATTTTTTCAGCAGCTTCTTCAACCGCTTCGGTTGGAAAGTAAACGTTAACCGTAATTACGGCGCAACTAATAACAACAAATGTCAGCAGTGGAAGTGCAAGATATTTTACCATCTGTTTTTTCATGGATTTGTTCCTTTCAATTCTACCGGTGCGTAGACACACGCGGTTGGGGTTATATTGTAGATAACTAATTCTCACACTAAGCCACAGAGAGCACAAAGACTGTTTTTTGATCTCTGTCTATAATTACGGCATCAATAACTACTATTCATCTTATTACCAATCTCATTTTTAGTCATTATCCTTTGTGACTTTGTGCCTCTGTGTGATTATTGTTCTGATTAACTTCATTTAAATTGTACCTGGGTGTCATCGATTTCTGAACCCAATATTCCTTTGAAAGAGTTAAGGAATGTTGTAAATGGTACTCTTCTATCGACATTGGGAAAAACAATTTCGAGCCTCTTCATTCCAGCGCCCTTCATAAACAACTCTTTTCCATCTTCTCTGACTGCACCCCGCAATTTGACATAGTCATTTTCCAGTCTGGCATGTAGTCCCATTACAGCGTATTTATAATTTGTAAACCCGACTTTGTCCAATACTTTTCCAATACCGGGGACAAAGTTTTTAAGGAATTTTGTACTGACGATTTGTTTGGTACCAGGATAGGTTTCCGTCTTCATTTCAATTTCGAAGCTGGAAGGTTCTCCGGCGACTATTGTGAAATCCTGTATATTTCCATTTATGATCCCCGTAATGTTCCCCCACTCGCGGTAGGTATCGGACATTTTCCCTAAATCCAGATGGTTAGCTTCTGCCGAAAACCCAATCTCTGTCATAGGGTTTAAAAAGTTGTTTACCGATAAATCTCTTAAAGTGATCTCTCCTCCGAAGAGTTTGATTTTCATCTCATCATTTGAATAAAGCGTTTGCCCTTGCCCCCGGAAAGACATAACTGAGCTATTTAAGAT
>JANLHC010000198.1 GCA_024654465.1 Candidatus Scalindua sp. | reverse complement strand
AGAGCGCCATTCTTTTTTGCTTCCTTTATCAAAGGTATCTGATGGATGTTAGTATAATACGGGTTTGTACCCCATGAAATTACCAGTTTCGATTGTGGTATGGCTAATGGGTCGGCGCCAAATGACGCGCCCAATGAATATTTATAACCAATTCTTCCGCCCTTGGAGCATATAGTCCTGTCAAGTCCAGAAGCGCCCATGCAATTGAAGAAACGCTTACCCGCAACATTACCATTAACCAGTCCTAATGTACCAGAGCCACTGAATGGCAGGATTGATTCTGCACCGTGTCGGTTTATAATATCCTTAAACCGCGATGCGATTGTATCAGTTGCCTCATCCCACGATATTCTCTCGAACTTACCGGCCCCTTTCTCACCAACTCTTTTAAGAGGGTAGAGAACTCTGTCAGGACTATAAACTCTTTCCGGATAGTTCATTACCTTCTTACAGAGAAAACCCCTGGTAACAAAATGGTCTGGATCGCCCTTGACCTTAACCAGCTTACCGTCTTTTACGTGCGAAATTATTCCACAGGTATCTGGGCAATCATGTGGACATACACTTCTCAGCTCTTTATTCATTTTCAGCTCTAAATTTTAACGTTCTATCTTTAGAGAAATATAACTTTTCAATCATAACAATTCATTGACAACAAGTAAATAGATCATGTTTATTTAATTATTATTTTGTTGAAAATTAGACATTTTTCATGATAATCAATCAATGGATACCATTCAATACGACAAACTTATTCTTACTGCTATTCTTGCCGCAAAGCGTGCGGGAGAAGCAATTCTTGATGTTTACGACTCAGATTTTGAGGTTGAGCAGAAAGATGACAAATCACCACTGACATTAGCAGACAAAAGATCACACGAAATCATTGAGAATGTTCTGGAACAAACTATAACCGTTAACAACTCCACTGTACCCATTTTAAGTGAAGAAGGAAAAGAGACCCCATATGATGAAAGAAAAAAATGGGAATATTTCTGGCTCGTTGACCCCCTTGACGGGACAAAGGAGTTTGTTAAAAAAAATGGGGAGTTCACCGTAAATATTGCACTCATACACAAACACAAGCCGGTTCTCGGTATTATCTACATACCCGTTAAAGATGTGTTCTACTTTGCGGCCATAAACATCGGTGCATACAAGCTGGAAAACAGCGAAATCTTAACCGATGATTTATCAATAGAAGAACTGATAGATAAATCACAAAGACTACCACTGAGCAAAAACAATAAAACGTCTCTTACCGTTATTGGCAGTCGATCACATACCTCAGAGGAATTTTCGGAATTTGTGAGACGATTAAATGAAAAGTATGGAAATGTTGAGTTTATCTCTTCCGGCAGTTCATTGAAGCTCTGTCTCGTCGCTGAAGGTAAAGCTGATGTCTATCCGCGATTTGGCCCAACAATGGAGTGGGACACAGCGGCAGGCCAGGCAATTGCCGAACAGGCCAAATGCACGGTAATAAACACGCAAACCAATAAACCGCTAAACTATAATAAAAGCAATCTGTTAAATCCTTTTTTTATAGTAAGCAGGCAAAGTTTCAGCCTTGATTAATGATGAATAACCAAAAGAGCAAAACCATAGTAATCAAAATTATACTATCTATGATTTTGGCAGCTTTTGTATTGGTAACCGGCTGTGCGAGTACTAACACCGGACCACCGATCTCTCAAAGCGAGTTGAAAAAGCTGGAGGATGAAATTGAAACTCTGGCGACAGAAATTTATATCAATGATCTGGTCAGTGTATGGAAGGTGGGACTTAAAGTCCTGAGCATTATGCCGGAAGGAACATTCGAACGGCATGCGGTGATAGGCGCACTCATCGTGGATAACACCGAAGATATTGCCAGGTATTATAAACTGTCGACAGAGGATGGATGTGTTGTCGTTGGTGTAATAGACGATTATATAGCTGACCTTGCAGGCATTAGAGAGGGCGATATTATAAAAGAGATTGAAGGTAAAGAGATCAAGGATAGTAACCATGTTACTTTTAAGGTAGACGAGGTTTCCATAGTGATAGTAGAGAGGAATGATGCAAGACTTTCCTTTGACGTAAAGCCTGAAGAGAAACCATACGTACGTATTAGTCTTAAGGAAACAGGAAAGATTAACGCGTATGCAAAATTTACCGGTATACAATTTACGACAGGGATGGTCCACTTTGTAGAAGATGATGATGAGCTTGCCGTCATAATGGGACATGAACTTGCACATCTTACTGCCAGGCATCTACCAAAGAATATCAGCATGGCCGCATTATGCGGGGCATTAGGTGGTCTTACAGGGCCGTTTGCGCCTCTCACAACTCAGGCACTGTACGCATCATACAGCAGGAAAAATGAACGGGAAGCAGATTATCTGGGTCTTATCTACGCACATAATGCCGGCTATGATGTAGAAAAGGGAGCAGCTCTCTGGAAACGTTTTGCCCTGGAAATTCCCAGAACCCGATCAAAAAGCTTTCTTCGCAGCCATCCGGCAAGCCCGGAAAGAATTCTGAGGGTCAAGAATGTAGTAGAGTTAATAAAGTTAGGCAAAATTCCGCTGGAAGATTTAATTCCCAATTAGTTCCTATTTTGGTGACCAGACTTCAATCCGATGTCCCTCAGGATCAAAGAAGTAGAAAACATTAGCACCCCATGGATGTTCCCTGACCGGATCTATTTTCAGTCCACTGTCACACAGATATTGCCAGGTTCCAGCAATGTCTTCAACCTGAAGCGCCAACGTTATACCCGCCCCGCCGCTACTCTTGACGGACGCCCTCTGCTCATCCGCAATACTGATATGTGCAGTCTCTGTCAATTTAAACTCTATAAACCAATCCGAGTCATGGGTAATTGGCAACTTTAAATGATGTTTATAGAAATCAACAGTTTCCTGCCATTTCTTACAATACAGGATAGTATTGGCACTTTTTAGAGAGAAAGTATTTGGCATAATATATAAATTCTTACACAATCAAGTCAGTTCGCTATCACGACAAAGGACGATTCTTCGACTCCGCACAGATGACGTCACACTGAGCACGTTCGCACGCTCAGTGTAAACTCTGTCGAAGTGTTATCAACATTAAAACAAAATACCTCAGGATTTCAACAATTTTTCTCTGCCTTTTCCTCGGATTTCTTAAAACTCCAATATCCGGCAAGAAATGATCCTGACAAATTATGCCATATACTGAATATCGCACCCGGAATTGTCGCCATTACAGAGAAATGCTTAATGGCCAATGGACACTCAACCCTGCAAACAGAATGGGAAAGAAGAATGCAGTTGCGGATAAGAGGATTACCTACAAAGGGAAGAGCCTTGTTAATAGATGAATCATATCTTCGTTTCCAAATACATATTTAAATATGCCGCCCGGACTTTCATCCCTGTGTATCCGTGTTTTCTATGGAATTGCCTGTGAAGGCATGAGTATAGCTAATGGAACAAGACTCCGCAACCCGATAAAGTTTACTAGATACGATTACCACCAATCGTCTCCAAGGCAGATATAACCGGCTTTTATCAAAATAAATATTAATATTTATTTTTGCCCTTGATAAAAGAATTTAACCGTTTATACTCTGTTTAAAGAAGAAGTAAGTCGGTCTCTGCAGTAAGACAAGATTATACTACACCGCCACCAAATGCTTAAAGCCTGATTCCGTTATCAGAAGGGTAATTCACGACGATATGTTACAGGCCAGCCAGCTTACGATGTGCAGGAATATGTAAATTAGTTAAAACTTCAGCAGTTAAACTTTGTGACCAGGACGAATTATATATATCGCCTGATTACAAACAAGTAAGACAATAATACAAGTCCCCGAAGCCTTCTTTCTGTTTTTACCACCTTCAGGATTACTCTTGAAATGAGAAGCCGTAGTCTTCCCGGTTATGAAAACCCTGTATTGTATTTTATATAGGAAATATAGCCTCTGAGGCTCAGGTCCACATTGATATTTGTCATATAAAGGACTCGCTGTCTCTGCAAAGATGATCACTGATAATTCCTTAAGGTGGTAGAAATATACATTGAAATAGAATTCACCTGTTATACAAACGTCACTCAGAGTACCAAGGAGTGATGATGCACGTATTCAGGAACTTAGATACTATAGATTAACAACAAACACCATAAACACTGTAACAGGAGACGTAACAAAAAGATGAAGACTATAATGATTATAGAGAACAATGAGACTTACCACAACATCTACAAGGCAATGCTGAAAAGCCATAATTATAAATTTATCCAGACATATGACGGCTACGAAGCGATGGAAAAAATGGATGAAACAACTCCGGACCTGATAATCCTGGACATGCTTATGGACATGATCACCGGAGACACATTTTTCATGTATCTGAGGAATATCCCCGAATACGCAAGTATTCCGGTTATCATAATCAGTTCAGTACCTGAGAGACTATACCGTCATCTCAGAATAACCGACCCTAATCTCGCTTTTATCGAAAAGAAATTCTTGAATAGGGAGATACTGATCGGAGAAATAGATAAAAAGATCTCTTTCCCTGAGAATACCGGACGAATTGTATCCAGATTGCC
>JANLHC010000197.1 GCA_024654465.1 Candidatus Scalindua sp. | reverse complement strand
ATAAAAGTGTCATTCAGGGTGTCTGCCCGACTTCTTTAGGGCGGGAAGAGAAGAACCTTTAGCTTGTAGCGTTTATATTTAAATACTTTTTATATTTTTTATTCTAGGAAGTCTGAGGAACAGGTAAATGGATAAGAGAGCATTAATAGCTTTATTCCTATGTGGAATTATAATGCTTTATTTCTTTAATTCGATGCAGCCGGCTGAGGAACCCGGTGAAAAAAGTTCGGAAAAAGTTGCAGAAGAAGCTTTTGAGCACGGAGAATTTGAGAATGAAATAGATACTGAGGTAGAGGTGCAAGACCGAAAGGTTGAGAAGATTGTTCAAGATGATACGGATTTGCAGGACTACATATTGATACAAAACGATGTGATGAGATCTGTGTGGACAAATGAAGGAGCCGCGTTAAAGTCTGCAATGTTGCCAAAATTCCAAAATCCTGAAAGAACAGAGACATTGGAATTGCTAAAGTCGTCTAAACCGGATTCTCTACCATTAAGTATTGAATTGGTGGATGATAAAAGATATCAATCAAAAACCCGTAGATATAAGGTGGTTAAAAAAGGACCTGACAGGGTTGTTTTTGCAGCTCTCTTAGAGAACGGAATTCAAATAACAAAGGACATATCTTTAAAAAGCGGTAATTATTATTTTGATGTGGCCATTACTTTACAGAACACTACTGAGTCTGATATTCGCGCATCATATTCAATAACGGCTGCAAATGGTATTTATCCTGAGGTAAGTAAAACTTCCAACCTTGCGTCAGTAGTTGGAATAGACGTGAGCAATGGGGGTAAGTCTAAGACGAAGATTGCACATGCCGTTCTTAAAGATATGCCGTATAAAAATGAATCAGTTGGTATTGAATTCGCCGGTTCTACTAATAAATATTTTACAGTTGCTTTAAAGCCTTTGGCAGACTGTAGAATGGTTGCAGCGACAGCGGAGTCATTTAATAATCCTGCTCTAGTTTACAAAGAGAACAATGCAGTTGATTTCAATGTAGAACTTTATGCTGCAAAAATTACGTTACCTCCACAGGGTGAAAAACGGCATGATTATGTTTTCTATCTTGGGCCTAAAGAGACAAAGGCTTTAAATCAAGTCGAAGGACTTTTGTCGATTTTAGATTATGACTATGGAATGATGAAGTCTATATGCAAGGTACTTGTGAAAATACTGAATACAGCGTATGGAATTATTCCAAATTATGGAGTTGCCATACTTCTGCTTACCTTTTTAGTGAAATTGGTACTCTTCCCGTTAACGAGGAAAAGCCAGATGTCGATGGTCAAGATGCAGCAATTGCAACCTCTTATCGCCCAGTTAAAAGCAAAACATAAGGGTGATAAACAGAAGGTGGGCCAGGAACAGATGAAGTTGTTCAAGGAGCATGGGGTAAATCCTATGAGTGGTTGTCTTCCCATGTTACTTCAAATGCCAGTATTCTTTGCTTTATTCAGGACGCTCCAGTCCTCCTTTGAGATGAGACAGGCACCTTTCGTGGCTTGGATTGGTGATTTGTCAATGGCTGATCATCTATTCCAATTGCCATTCAACTTACCGGTTCTTGGAGAGTGGTTCAATCTTTTACCGATTTTAATGGGTGTTGCGTCATTTGTACAAATGAAACTAACACCGAAAAACACCGCAGGAGATGATCCTCAGGCAAAAATGCAGCAGAGAATGATGCAAATGATGCCACTCTTATTTCCTATCATGCTTTATAACTTTGCTTCAGGCCTTGCTCTTTACTGGACAACGAGTACGATTATCAGCATAGGCGAGCAAATAATAATTAGAAGAAGTGTTAAAAAACTTGATATCTATTATAAAGGTAAGAGGGTAATTGAGGCTAAGGCAAAGGTAAAAAAATAAGATTTCACCTCAACAGATAAGCGAAAATCATGTCTTTTGGTCTCAATGACTGTATATTGGCAATATCCACGCCTTCCGGCCAGTCTCTCAGGGCTATTATCAGGCTTAGCGGCAAAGATGTCTTTAATTATTTAAGGAGTCTCTTTGCGCCTGAGGCTATCAGAGAGATTGTATGTGAGAAAGGCTTTCGCTCCTACCATAGCAATCTCTACCTTGAAAAGGAACAGGTTAGCATTCCTGCCTCTATTTACATTATGAAGTCTCCCAATTCATACACGAGGGAAGATATTGTGGAAATTCATACCTTTGGTTCGCCTCCGCTGCTTGAGATGCTCATGGAAACACTGCTTTCGCCGGGAAGAGAGAGCACTTACAAAGAAGACAATATAGAAGTAACGAGAGGTATTCGGATTGCCGAACCCGGTGAGTTTACCAAAAGAGCATTCCTGAATGGAAGAATAAGCCTTGCCGAGGCGGAATCGGTAATGCATGTAATACGTTCCCAGACAGATTCGGAACTGTTAATGTCCGTTGCTAACCTGAAGGGCAAGCTGACGGGGTTGATGCATAAGATACAGGAGAAATTGGTGAATCTTTGCGCCAGGACAGAGGCCGCTATTGATTTCTATGATCAGGATATTGAATTGATCTCCTCCGGTGAAATCAAGAAAGAACTTGAACAGGTAAAAGAGCGATTGTGCATGGTTGGCATGGATGGGCAAAAGCCAATAATTTCTCATTATGGTGTAAAAACGGTATTTATTGGCTTGCCCAACGCGGGTAAATCAAGCTTGTTTAATAAATTATTAGATCGTTCAAAAGCGATAGTGACGCAGGTTCGAGGTACGACTAGAGACACGTTAGAAGCTGATATGGTTTTAGAAGGGGTAAATCTCCGGATAAAAGATACTGCGGGGGTTGCGTGGGGCAGTGGTGAATTGGAGTCTCTGGCCGTACAGAGAACATATGGTGCCATGGATGATGCACAGATCGTGCTATTTGTTGTTGACGGGTCTGTGCAGCTTTGTAGCCGGCAGATAGAGCTTTTCAATTCTATAACTACCAGAAGTAAGATAACGGTAATTAATAAAACCGATCTTAAGCAAAATGTTTGTTATGAAAATCTTCCATCGCAGATGAATGCCTTTCCGGTGGTTAATACATCTGTACTTACCGGTGAAGGATTGGATAGGTTAAAAAAAACAATAGTTTCTGAAATTCTTGAGAGTAACGTTGATATTTCTGCGTCAGATATAGTTTTTACTATGAGGCAGAAAGTAGTAATCGGTAAAGCGCTCGATATTATAGGACAAATATCAGATTCGCTGGCAGGAGGTATTGGTCATGAGCTTATTGCTATGGATCTGCGAAGGGCCATAGACACTATCGGTGAGGTTACCGGTGAGGTTGTAACGGATGATATTCTGGATATTGTGTTTTCGACATTTTGTGTTGGAAAATAAAACTTTTTGATTCCTGGAATTAAGCTTGACATTATATATGTTGTATGGTAGCGTACCGAAACATCCAACATGTTGACGTTTGTGTGTCGCCTTTAACGTTTGTAATATTTTCAATACTATACCATTATGAAGTGCTTATTTTGTAAAATTGACGACGATAAAGTTATTAATTCAAGGGCATCAACCGATGGGTTGAGTGTAAAGAGAAGGAGGGAATGTTTAAATTGCGGCAGACGGTTTACAACATATGAGAGGGTTGAAGAGAGTCCCGTCAGAGTGATAAAAAAAGATGGCAGCAGGATTAATTTTGACCGTAATAAGATATTATCAGGATTACTCAAGGCGTGTGAAAAAAGGCCGGTATCAACAGGTATACTTGAAACGATTGTATCAGAAATAGAAAGTGTAATATACGATAAGTTTGAGAGGGAGGTTGAAACAACATCTATTGGTGAACTTGTTATGCAGCACCTCAGGATTTTGGATAAAGTCGCCTATGTAAGGTTTGCGTCTGTCTATAGAGAATTTAAAGATATAAACGAATTTATAAATGAGCTGACACCTTTGATGCATTCAACAAAAAAAATAAAACAGAAAAAAACAAGTAAGAATGGGGGGTAATAATACAATGGCAGTTGAAACAATTCAAAAACGTGATAACAGGATGGTGGCATTTGATGAGAGCAAGATAGCAGATGCTATTTTTAAAGCAGCAAAAGCTGTTGGTGGTGCAGACCGGTCTATTGCAGCAGAGCTTGCGAGTGTTGTTACCCATTTTTTACAAAAAAGATTTGAAGAAAATATACCTGGCATTGAGGATGTCCAGGATTTGGTTGAAGAGGTTTTAATAAAGAACGGACATGCAAAGACGGCAAAAGCTTACATTTTATATAGAGAAGATAGAGCTAAGGTGCGTAAATCACTTCGCGTGAGAAAACAAGTCCAGAAAAGTGGTGATTCAACAGATGCGGCACTTATGGTTGACCTTGTTTCAAAAGATGAATCGTTTCCGTGGGACAGGGCAAGAATTGCGTCAGCTCTGGAGAAAGAGGCTGAATTGTCAGGTTCCATATCTCAGGTAATTGCAGCAGCTGTTGAGAGACGCATCTTTTCTTCAGGCCTTAATAGGATATCTACCTCTTTAATCAGAGAGCTGGTGGATAACGAACTTTTTGAGAGAGGTTACAACGCAAAGCTGAAAAAGCAGGCCAGTCTTGGCATGCCAAAGTATGATATTGAAGAGCTTATCTATTCCAAAGTTAAGGAAAACAGTAATATTTCGGCAAATAACCCTGAAGCCATTAACCTTGCCGTTGCTGA
>JANLHC010000196.1 GCA_024654465.1 Candidatus Scalindua sp. | reverse complement strand
TCCAGAATTTTTGAAATCTCCGGCTTTAATCGGTCGCGTGCGGCAATTATGTCAATAAATCCATGCTTAAGCATGGATTCTGCCGATTGAAATCCCTTGGGAAGTGTTTTCCTAATAGTCTCTTTAATAACTCTTGGACCCGCAAATCCCACAAGCGCACCCGGCTCTGCCATTATAATGTCTCCTTGTGAGGCAAAGCTTGCCATGACACCTCCTAATGTCGGATCAGTAAGTACCGATATAAACAGCAACCCTGCATCCTGAAGCCTGGCAATGGCGGCACATGTCTTCGCCATTTGCATAAGAGAAAAGGCTCCTTCGTGCATTCTGGCACCGCCTCCGGAACCTGAGACGGTGATAAGAGGTAATCTCAACTCCAGTGCCATTTCTGCTGCCCTTGTAATCTTCTCTCCTACCACGGATCCCATACTTCCCATTATAAAACTTGAATCCGTAACGCCAAAAATAACTTCCTTCCCATCAATAAGACCCTTTCCAACCGTTGCCGCTTCGTTTAACTTTGTTTTTTTCTGTTCACTTGCAACCCTGTCTTTATATTTTATACGATCCATAAATTCCAATGGATCAGCAGGCATCATGTCATTCCAGTATTCTTCAAAACTGCCTTTATCGAGTGTGATATCTATGCGTTCATAGGTAGAAATCCTAAAGTGATGATTACATTCCGGACAAACATTATGCCTCTCCTCCACTTTTTTTTTATAAACTACGTTTTTACACCCGTCACACCTTTGCCACAATCCATCGGGTATATTCTTTTTCTTTTTGAAGAACAATTATTTTTCTCCCACAACATTTTTATTAAAACTTTTGATAAGCCATAGTCACACGGAAAAAACTTAAGGCGCCTATCCAATTCTCCGGCTTCTAACATTTTTTATTAAAGTATAGCCTTAGTTTTTCATAAACAGAAAGGAATTTTCCTGCGCTTCTTTACGGAGCGCTTCTATTGCTTCTTTATAATCATCCTTTGCAAATATAGCCGTTGCCGCAGCGAAGACATTTGCACCGGCAGATGCTGCGTCAGAAATAGTTCCAGGTTTTATACCACCATCCACTTCAATATCAAGATTTTCAGGAGCTATTTCCCTCAACTTTTTTATTTTTTCACATACGTATTTTTTGAAAGCCTGGCCTGAAAACCCCGGATAGACCGTCATTACAAGAAGCATGTCTATAGATTCAAGCAACTTTTCAACTGTCCGTTCGTGCGTATCAGGGTTAATGGCTACCCCCGCTTTTAATCCTCTGCCTTTGATTAGATTGATAACGCCCAATGGATCATCTGTTGCCTCGATATGAAAAGTCAAGATGTCATCTTTTTCTGTCTTCTGCGTAAATGACTCTACGTATTTATCCGGATTCTCAATCATGAGATGGATGTCCAGAGGAACTTTAGTAATCCTCTTTAATCCTTCAACGATAAACGGGCCCATCGTAATGTTCGGAACAAAATGGCCATCCATAACGTCGACATGAATTAGGTCAACACCAGCCTGCTCTACCTTCTTAATTTCATTCCCCAACTGAGTTGAATCAGCAGAAAGTATTGAAGCAGATATTTTTATTTGCATTTGTTCCACTCGCTAATTTATGACCTCGGCCTATCTGTCAGTGCCGCTATGCCGGGCAATTCTTTACCCTCTAATAACTCCAGAAATGCGCCACCGCCTGTCGATATAAACGATACCTTGTACGATTCCCCCATCCTGTGAAATGCAAGGTCTGTATCTCCGCCTCCTACAATAGTTAACGCATAAGCCGTTACAACTGATTCTACCATTGAGTATGTACCCCTGCTGAAAGCGTCAATTTCAAATGCCCCCATGGGGCCATTCCAGAGTATTGTCTTTGCGTTTTGCATGGCTTCAGTAAAAAGCTTTGTGCTTGCCGGACCAATATCTAAAGCAAACCAGTCATCCGGAATTTCCTGGAAGGTAACCAACTTAGTCTCCGCGTCGCCGCTAAATTTATCTGCGATCACGAAGTCTACGGGAGTATATATTTTGACACCTCTTTCCTTGGCAAGTTGATTTATCATGAGAACCTTCATCGCCACATTTTCATCAACCTTTGCCTTACCAACACCATATCCATGAACCGCAAGGAAGGGAAATGCCATTGCGCCACCAATTATTATTTTATCAACCTTCTTTACCAGATTTTCTATTATTTTTATCTTGTCTGAAACCTTTGCGCCTCCAACTATAGCAACTACAGGTCTCGACGGAGTAGTGACCGCCTTCTCAAAATAATTCAGTTCTCTCTTCACAAGAAATCCTGCTGCTGACTGAGATACCTCCTTATTCATACCTACCATTGAAGCGTGCGTTCTATGACAATTCCCAAACGCATCCTGTACCATCACATCACACAAGCTTGCCAACTCTTTGGCAAACTCAGGGTCATTTTCCTGCTCTCCCTTATGAAAACGCAGGTTTTCAAGGAGCAATACGTCTCCAGGTTGCATCGCGTCTACCTGTTTTTTCACTTCAGGACCTATGCAGTCTCTTGCCAGCATCACTTCCTTATTAAGAAGTCTATTAAGTCTCCTGGCAACCGGTTTTAAACTGAATTCCGGTAAGACCTTTCCATCCGGTCTGCCTAGATGGGACGCCAGAATTATTATTGCGCCTTCATCAAGTAAATAATTAATGGTTGGTAAAGTGGCTCTTATTCTGGCATCGTCGGTAATATTTCCCTGTTCGTCAAAGGGAACATTATAATCCACCCGCACAAATACCTTCTTGTCTTTCAGGTCAAGTTCGTTAACAAACAGCTTGTTCATTTTAAAAAACCCCTTTAAATTTTTGCGATAAGCTCTGCAAGGTCAACCATACGATTTGAATAGCCCCATTCGTTATCGTACCAACCTATTACCTTTATTAAATTACCACCAATTACACACGTGGATATAGCATCCAGGATGCAGGAATGTTCATTACCTATTATGTCAGAGGAGACAATGGGGTCTTCACAATATTCCAATATACCTTTCAATTCATTATCGGCAGCAGCCTTTAGAACACTGTTAATCTCTTCTATACTTACATTCTTTTTCACGACTGCCACTAAATCAGTCACTGAACCATTCGCAACAGGTACCCGCATTGCCATACCATCAAGCTTTCCCTTAAGTTCCGGAATTACCTCGCCAATGGCTTTGGCCGCTCCGGTGGTTGTCGGGATAATATTAATAGCGGCAGCCCTCGCCCTTCTCAAATCCTTGTGCATCATATCTGCCAGATTCTGGTCGTTTGTATAGGCATGAATAGTGGTAATAAGACCTTTTTCTATCTGGAAGTTATCATTAATCACCTTTACAAGCGGTGCAAGGCAATTTGTTGTACAAGAGGCATTAGAAACAATTCTATGTTCGGGGCGGAGTTCTTTTTCATTTATCCCCATAACAATCGTAGCGTCAAGCCGATCTTTTGAGGGTGCAGACAAGATTACCTTTTTTGCTCCAGCATCAAGATGTTTTGTACAATCTGCCTTTGATGTAAAAATACCCGTAGACTCTATCGCGATATCAACCCCCAACTCTTTCCATGGAAGCCGGGCAGGATCTTTTTCCTTTGTCAGTTTAACCTCGTTTCCTTTTACAACCATCGCATCTTCTTTAACCTCAATTTCACCATCAAACTTTCCATGGACGGAATCATACTTCAAAAGCATAGACAACGTCCTGGCATCGGCTAAATCATTTATAGCAACTACATCAATACCTTCTCTCTCTGCAATTACTCTAAATACATTTCGACCAATTCTACCAAAACCATTTATTCCTACTTTAATTGCCATTTTTTAAATTCCTTTCAGTCCAATATAATAGATAGTTCCGCGACACAATTCAAAATCAATTTATCCTCAGATAGCAAGTTTATATAATTCTGGCAGATTGTGACTTGTTGAGATGCCTTATTTGAAAAGCTGTAATTCCTGCCGTCAGAAGGGATTTTTCAATTAAAATGCAAAGTCTGTCTTTTCAAAATATAAGTATTCTATAAAATGAGGAAATACTTATGGATATGAGAACAACAAAGAGGTAAAATTTTAACACACCACCATAATTTGTCAAGAGTTTTTAGCCTGTGTCAAAGGGAAGAAAATGTAAAATTTTATGACCAATAGTATTTTCTGCACACTTATCAACAGATACATAGAACGCAAATTGTTCGTCTAATCTGAAAGTAATTATCATGAAAAAATACGCAGTATTACTCTTGCTTCTGTCCAGCTGTGCTGCAGTAGGCACGGCCTCTAAGGTCGATATTAATGAAAATTTTCCTCATGATGAGATTCAAAAAATTGCTGTAATTAAGTTCGAAACATCCGTAGGCGTGGAAAAAAGAAACATGCTCTCTTCAAAAATGTCTATAACCGCAAACGCAGGTGAAATCCTTGCAAGCATGACTGCCAGAGAACTGGCGAAATGGGGAAAATACGTTGTTGTTGATAGAAAAGCGGTGGAAGAAGAACTGAAATTAAAAAAGCTCAAAAAAGAAGATTTATTGCAGGCACAAAACTATTTGAATCTGGGAAAACAATTAGGTGTTGACGCCATAGTCGTTGGCAAAATTGAACGGTTTGGCGTTTCCTACAGGGCAATGTCCTCCGGGCTATTCGTATCACCAATAATAACAAAAGTCTCATTTACCGTAAGATGTGTGGACGTAACTACAAATGAAACGATTTGGACAGTTAAGGTTGAGGGTA
>JANLHC010000194.1 GCA_024654465.1 Candidatus Scalindua sp. | reverse complement strand
GTCTTATTCTGTTAAAAGATTCTGTGCTTAAGCAGAACAAATAATTTTAGTTGACTGTAGATTAATATTTCAGATTAGTTTTAGTATAACAAAAGCCATGCCATTTGGCCTGACTACGTAGTACTTTATTATTAAGGCACTTATGAAAATGGATGTATATTTTAATTGCTTTGAGTTTATATTTTTGCTTAATTGTGCTATGTCATTGTGGCGTATATAATATAGTCATTTAGTATTTGTTGGATATTATGGCACATATCTTAAAGGTTTTTAAAAAAAACATTAAAATTTACGTATTTTATGGGGCAATGAAATGCAAATTAATATTCTTACGGTTTCTGAAAAAGAAAATCCGGAATGGGAAAAAATAATCAGTTATTTGAAAAGAAAGAAGATGAGAGTCCATACCTCTTTTGCTGTAAATGATGCTTATAGAATATTGAAAAATGAGCCGATCAATATTGTTCTGTTTGATTACCAGCTTTTAAAGATTAAGGCATCAACTTATATCAAAAAGATAAAAACGATAAAACCAGACGTAGAGCTGATCTTCCTTTCAGAAAATGCAACTCTTTCAAATGCCATAGATGCCATGAAGGATGGTGCATATGACTTCTATGAGCTTCCGGTAAAAGCCAGGCTTTTAATAACCGTGATAGATAAGGCAATTGAGAAACAATCACTCTTTCTGGAAAAAATGGAACTTGAGAAAAAGGTAAGAGGAATGTTTAGCTTTGGAAATATACACGGAAGGAGTAAGCCGATTCAGCATGTTACCAATATAATCAGTTCTGTGGCCCCAAAGGATGCGAATGTCCTTATTACGGGAGAGACAGGGACTGGGAAAGAGATGGTGGCAAAGGCCATTCACTTTAACAGCCCCCGTGCGTCGAAGCCGTTTATTAAGGTAAACTGTGGCGCATTTAACGAAGGAGTACTTGAATCAGAAATATTTGGACATGAAAAGGGTGCGTTTACCGGTGCAATCATAAAAAGAGTTGGCAGGTTTGAGCTTGCTGATGAGGGAACAATATTCCTTGACGAGATAGGAGATATGTCCTTAAGCACACAGATTAAGCTTCTCAGGGTACTTCAGGAAAAAGAGTTTGAAAGAGTCGGTGGGAATGAGACGATAAAAGTGGACATCAGGGTTTTAGCTGCAACGAATCAGGACCTTAATAAACTTATTGAAGAAAAGATGTTTAGAAAGGACCTTTATTATAGATTGAATATTGTGCATATTGAAGTTCCGCCTCTTAGAGAAAGAAAGGATGATATACCTCTCCTTGTGAGCTGTTTTATTAGTAATTTCAATGAAGAGAAGGGATATGGGATCAAAGGCATAAGTAAGAATGCAATGCAAATGCTGTTAAATTATACGTGGCCCGGAAATGTAAGAGAACTTGAAAACGCGGTTGAAGCGGCCATGGCCCTTGCTCCCGGTGACGCAATAGAGGCGAAATACCTGCCATCCTTCTTATTACTTTCCCAGCCACAACATTCCGATTTTTACCAGATCCCTCAACACTTTACTCTTCAGGAGGCCGAACAGGAAATAATCAGGTTTACGCTGGCAAAGACAAAAGGCAATAAGTCCAAGGCAGCAAGGTCGCTTGGAATTGGCTTAAGAACACTGCAAAGGAAGGTTATTGGCGCGCAAACTTATTCCTGAAAAAGGGATAATATATTTTCGTATTTGGTCTACAATTCAATTTGATCCTGTTAATTTGATCCTGATTTTAGACGTTTGGAGACTGAAATTTCTCTTTCTGATTCTGTTATCTTCCACTTCGCCCGATAGATTATGCCAAGGGCAAAATGGGCATCCGGATAATCCGGGTTTATTTCTATTGCCTTCCTCAGTTCGTAAATAGCATTTTCCATATCACCTTTTTTTGCGTAAGCAATGCCAAGATTATAATGGGCCTCGCCGTAATCGGATTTCATTTCAATCGCGTGTTTGTACTGATAAATAGCTTCATCCATTTTATTGGTAAAATCATATGCAACTCCAAGATTGTTATACGCCTTTGAGTATGTAGGATCCAGTTTGACAGCTATCTTCCATTCGGTAATGGCATTATCCAGATCACCCAAACGGCGATATATGAGGCCTAAATTATAATGAGCTTTCGTATGGTCCGGTTTGAGTGCAATTGTTCGGGTCAGCTCTAAAACGGCTTCTTTCAGCATCTCTTTTTCAATATAAATTGAGCCCAGGTGATAATGCGCCTCCGCGTAATCTTCTTTGATTTCTATTGCCTTTTTAAGAGCGATTATTGCCTTATCCGCCAGGCCTTTTGAATAATACGCAAAACCAAGATTATTATATGCTTGATAATATTTCTGATTTTTTTCTATAACGGTTTCCCATGCGGTAATCGCTTCGTCTAATAAGCCCTTATCACTGTAGGCATTCCCAAGAAGAAAGTAGAGAAGGTCACTGTCAGGGTTAAGCTCTATACCTTTTTTAAGCATATTTATGGCATCTTCAATAAGACCCTTTTTCAGATAAGCAAAACTTGAATTGTAATACGCTTCAGCGTAATCCGGTTTGATTTCTAACGCCCTGCTGTAAGCCGTGATCGCTTCTTCCGGTAATCCTTTCCGGTAAAAAGCGACTCCAAGATTAACGTATGCCTTTGCGTAACCGGGTTCTATTTTTAATGCCATTTTAAACTCCTCTATAGATTTGCTGAGTTTGTTTTTCCCCAGATAGATTACACCCAGATTATAATGGGCTTTTGTGTGATCAGGTGTTAACGCTGACACCTTTTGAAACTCTGATATCGCTTCGTTTAACATTCCTGCCTTATAATAAGCAACGCCCAGATTATAGTGTACGCTAGCATCTTTCGGAGTGATAGCTGCTATATTTTCATATGTGAATATGGCATCCTCAAATTTTCCTTTTTCATAAAAGGTTATCGCCAGGTTGTTTAACGTTTTGAGATCTTCAGGATTAACTTCTAATGCTTTATTCAATGCGGATATCGCTTCATCCAACATTCCTTTTTTTCGATATGCAATTCCCAGGTTGTAGTATGCTTCCGCAAAGTCAGGCGCAAGGACCGTGGATTTCTCAAGTTGAGAAATAGCATTAACAAATTGACCTTGTTCAAGATAGGCTGTCCCAAGGTTGTAATATGATTCGGCAGAGTCGGCATTTACCTTAATAGCCTTCATAAGGCTTGCGATGGCATTATCCAATAACCCTTTGTTAAAATAAATAATTCCCAGATTGTTTAGTGATTGGTAATGATCCGGTTTAATTGCAAGTGCTCTTTGATACGCGGCAATTGCATCGTCTATCTGGTCTTTATTATTATAAAGCAGTCCCAGGTTGTATTCTGCCATTGCATTAGTTCCATCAACCTGTAGTAGCTTTTTGAATATATCAATTGCGTCATCGGTATCTCCACGGGCGGTATAGATAGTGCCCAGATGAAAGTATGCATTAGTATAGTTTTTATCAAATTCCAGGGTTTTGTTAAGCTCATCTATCGCCTCAGATATCATTTCATTATCATAGTAAGCTAATCCAAGGTAATAATGCGCATCAACATTTGATGGCTCATGTTCTAATACCTTTTTCAGTTCGTCAATTGATTTTCCTAAATCGTTTTTTGTTTCTTCGGCGGCTGACACAAAATTAACGTGATTTAGCATCAAAATGGTAATTATAGTGAAAAGCAGCATGTGTACTAAGTTACGCATAAAATTTCTCCTGTAGGTTACTGAGTTTGCAATTTTATTTCACCTGGCGTCCCAGTTTCATTTTCAATATGTTCTTCTGGTAGGGCCGGTTGTATCTCCGCGCCCGATATAGCTGTCGGTTGTTCGGGCTTATCTAAGATTGTACTCCGGAGTAGGCTAAAGTCAATTTGTTCGGTTGGCGGAATATACATAGATGCCGGTTTCTTTGGGCCGGAAATCTTTTCATTGAACATGTCCAATTGAACCTCAAAGCCCGCAGTAACTATCCTGGCACTGTCTCTCCTTAAGCCTTCCTTGTTCGCAACCTTAAATTTATAGTTCATAGTTTCTTCCGGAACGTAAAAAGAGTGTATTCTCCCGGTCTGTATAGGTATAGCGACAGTGCTGAGTTCGTCTACCGGCAAAGTGAACGGCTCACCCATTAAATCTTTCTCCGGTTTTTCAAATGTTGATTCAATGGTATCGTTCTCTGTCTTGGCCTGGAAAACGCTGCCGGGAATTACATTTTTAAGCCTTTTCGCTAACTGTTCATCCGGTAATTCTTCGTGTTTGCCAACGAGTTTTTTTACCAGCAAATCACCTACAAGAAGCTCATTGAAGGTGTATTCTTCATTCTTGTTCTTTTGTAAACTGAGGTTTGCGTAGATAAGCATGACGGCTATTAATATGGAGAGCGTTGTAATAATTTTACCGGAAGATTGCGGTATTATGATTTTCAGAATATGCAGAAAAATGACAAATAGAAAGGTAGCGCTGCCGACCTCAATGAGTCCGGCCTGCCATTTCCCATTGTATGTGAAGCTGACGAATATCACCGCTATTACGAATAATGCGATACATGTGTATATTATTATCCTGTTAAACCTTCCCTGCGATGGTATGGAATTATCTGTTTCCTTTTTAGATTGCCCGAATAGGGTTTTAAATAAAGACATTGGATTTTATGTTCGTTAAATTTAAACTATAATAGCACCTGAGTTTTTAATAACCAACGAGTTAACAATTACGTTAAACAGCAGAATGTTTTACCGGGAACTGATTAACTACATTGCTTATTATCCTCTGATTTTTCACTGTTGTTTGAATGCAATTTCATATCCTGATATTTGAGACGGATGAATACCTGTAATCAATTGGTCGAAAGACTTTATTCCATTACTCTTTAAACTAATGATAGAAAATGACGTCTCATGTATCACTTTACCATCCTTTCCTAAAACTTTCAAACCAAACAAAGCACTAGAAATGTTTTCTCTTGAATCATTCTTTATCTCCCCTTTAACAGTTGTAGAAGATCCAAGTGCAG
>JANLHC010000187.1 GCA_024654465.1 Candidatus Scalindua sp. | reverse complement strand
AAAATTCAAAAAAATATCTTCTGACGAGAATAAGATTCTCTTTGGACGTGATTCTACTCCGTATATTACGGCAGTTGAGTTTGATGGCAATAATGCCGTGGAGATATTCTATCGGGAAAAAAACAGAGTATCATCAAAGAAGAAAGCTTTCAAACCATTTGTTCTACTTGAAGAAGCTATCTACATGGATGGTTGGGATGGTACGTATGAGGCAAAGAGGTTAAAGGGGGATGCATATTATAAGTATCTGGTGTTGTTGGAAACCTGGGCAGATTTGCAGCTATTACTGAAGCACTTTAAGAAGAAAACAGGTGCAACCCCGGCGAGCTTAAGTGCACCATTCTTTTATTTAAATGATCCGGTTCATCAGTATCTACTCATTTCAGGACAGACACTTTTTAAAGAAATGTTATATGGCGATTTGCTTAGACTCCAGCTTGACATTGAAACATATTGTGCTGAAGGGTATGAATTCTCAAATCCATATAGAGATGAAGACAGAATTACTCTGATATCTCTTTCGGATAGTAGCGGTTGGGAACATATCATTTCAGGAAAAGAATATGGCGAGAAAGAAATGCTGGAGGTTATGGTTGAGCAGATAAATTTAAGAGATCCTGACGTGATAGAGGGGCATAATATTTTTAACTTTGATTTGATTTACATAGAAGCACGCGCGAGACGATTTAAAGTTCCATTGTCTATTGGTCGTAATAAGCAAACCATCAAGTCTCACTCGTCACGCTTAAATATTGCCGAGAGAACAATCTCTTATAAAAAATTTGAGGTGTATGGCCGTCACATTGTAGACACGTATTTACTGGCTCAGATGTATGACGTTACTGCCAGAAATCTGGAGAGTTACGGTCTCAAGAATGTAGCCAGGCATTTCAATGTTGCATCTCCGGACAGAACGTACATAGATCCGGATAAGTTAAGTTGGTATTTCGATAATAAACCGGATGAACTCATAAAATACGGTTTAGATGACATCAGGGAGACGAGGGCTATCAGCGAAATTCTGGGCCAGAGCTTTTATTATCAGACGCAGATATTCCCCTACTCGTTTCAGAATACCATCATCAGAGGCAATGCGACTAAGATAAATTCTCTTTTCATAAGAGAATATATAAATTCATGTCATTCAATTCCCCGGACATCTCAAAGCAGAGAGTATTCAGGAGGATATACTGATATGTTTCTGCAGGGCGTGATCAAAAATGTTTTGTATTGTGACGTTCAGTCATTATATCCATCCATAATGTTAACTTTTAAATACTTCCCAAGGGTTGATGAGCTGAATATCTTTCATTCATTATTAAGCGATTTGAAGGATTTTAGATTGAAGGCAAAGGATATGATGCTTACTGCAAAAACAGAATCTGATAAAATGTATTATGATGCGCTCCAGTCCACTTTCAAGGTGCTCATCAATTCGTTTTATGGTTATCTGGGTTTTGCTTATGGTCACTTCAGTGATTTTGAAGAGGCAAATAAAGTAACAGCAAAAGGAAGAGAAATTATCAAATCCATGATTGAGTGGCTGGAGGATAACGATTGTAAGGTGATAGAAATTGATACTGACGGTATCTACTTTGTTCCTCCTGGTAGAGTTAAAAAGAAGAAGGACGAGGAAGAGATTATCAATGAATTATCAAGCGCACTGCCTGAAGGTATAAAGCTGGAATTAGCTGGCAGATACAAAGCGATGTTCAGCTATAAAATGAAAAATTATGTACTCCTTGATTATGATGACAGAGTAATTATCAAGGGATCTGGTCTGCGTTCAAGAGGTCTGGAGCTCTTTCAACGCAGGTTTATGGAGGAGATGTTCCTATATCTGCTTAAGGGAGAAGGTGCAAAAATGGATGATCTTCTGAATAAATATGAGAAAGAGCTTATGGATCACAAGTGGGATAAAAAGATGTTTATCAAGAAGGAAACTCTGAAGGAGTCGCTTGCTAGCTATTCTGAGAAGGTAAGTAAAAAGAAGAGAAGTGCCGCTGCGGCATATGAACTGGCACTTAAGTCAGAACGGAACTACCAGCCGGGTGATCAAATCTCTTATTATGTAATTGGTGACAAAAGCAGAGTAAGGGTGTTCGATAACTGTAAACTCGCTTCACAGTGGAAAAGGGAAGAGCCGGATGAAAATGTAGAGTATTATAAGAAAAAACTCAATACTCTTTATGAAAAATTTAAGCCATTTTTCTGAACATATCAGAGAATACTTAAATTCATTAATTTTTGGTGCCAGAGGTGGGAGTTGAACCCACACCCCCATTACAGGGACCGGATTTTGAGTCCGGCGCGTCTGCCAATTCCACCACTCTGGCTACCAAATTATATTTTTAGGAGTTTCTGTCTGGGCTCATGTTCCTCTCTTTCGAGAGGATTCCAGTATTAAAATAATCTATGACTCTTTCTTTTTGAAATTGGAGGACCAATTATCTCTGATAATATTATGGCACTTGGAAGATCTTTCTTCGATAACGTACTCCATGGGGATTTTGCATGGTAAATTTCTCTCTTTTCAGGAGGAGGCAATTCCTGATTCTCTACTAATTGAGATGTGAACCGGTCATCCATCTCCTTTGCCTCTGATTCCTCTCTTGGTGTAACCCTCTGTTTTAACGGTTTTTGTGTTTCTCGCTTTATTTCTATTTGTGGTTTAGTCTCAGGTCTTTCAATGCCAAGAAGCTCTTCCATGTATCTACCAAGTCTATCTTGTTCGCCCCTTGTTTTGCGCTCAGCATTTGCTGTCCTGTCGGTATTAATGCCTGGTCTGTTTCTGGCTCTATTTTTTAGAGCAGTAAAAATTATAAAAACAATTATTATTATTGCCCAGACTAATTGTTCCATTCCCGTTTCCTTGAACTGATTAATAGTGATTGACAACCTGCCCGACTTCGCCATTCTGGCGGTTGCCAATCCTAAATGGTAGAAATTGACATCAGGCATCGCTTTATTACGTTACATTTTTGGAGCATCATCGCTTGTCTTAGAAATAGATGTTCTCATTTCTGTGTCTGCCTGAATATTTTTCAGGTGATAATAATCCATTATTCCCAAGTTGCCTTCCCTAAATGCCTGAGATATTGCTTTCGGAATTTCGGCTTCCGCCAGAACCACCTTTGCTCGATTTTCTGCTATCAAGGCCATCATTTCCTGCTCCCTTGCTACAGCCATTGCCCTGCGTTTTTCCGCCTCAGCCTGCGCAACTCTTTTATCGGCCTCAGCCTGCGCTGACTGAAGCTTGGCACCTATGTTTTCACCCACATCAATATCGGCAATATCGATAGATAATATCTCAAAAGCGGTACCGGAATCAAGACCTTTTTCTAATACCCTTTTTGATATTGAATCAGGGTTTTCAAGTACTTTCTTGTGTGTTTCAGCAGAGCCGATAGTGGTTACAATACCTTCTCCTACACGTGCAATGATAGTTTCTTCGGTAGCGCCTCCGACCAGACGTTCAATGTTTGCTCTAACAGTTACTCTGGCTTTTGCTTTTAGCTGAATACCATCCATAGCAACCGCATCAATTGTTTGCCTTCCCTTGGTTGGGTCAGGACAATCAATTACCTTTGGATTAACGCTTGTTTTAACTGCGTCGAGAACATCCCTGCCCGCCAGATCTATCGCGCAGGCCATATCGAAACCAAGCTCAATCTTGGCTTTATCAGCTGCTATTAATGCCCTGATAACGTTAGGCACATTGCCTCTTGCCAGATAATGTGCTTCGAGTTGTGGAGTGTCGTAGTCTAAACCGGCCTTTTTAGCCATGATGCGCGAATCAACAATAATCCTCGCGTTTACACGTCTGAAAGTCATTCCGACTAATTGTAAAAGAGCTACATTGGCGCCGGAGGATAATGCCTGTATATACAACCAGCCATATTTAAATATTAGGAGCAGAAACAGGAGTAGAAAGATGGCGCCTATAACAACTCCGATTGTTAAAACTTCCTTGGAAGCTGCAAGTAAAGGTATATTTATCATTTTTTTCTCTCCTTCAATATTGTTATGTTTTTACGGGTTTTACAACTACTCTGTTTCCCTTTACATCGATTACCTTAATCTTCGTGTTTTTTAATACCATTTCACCTTCTGAAACAACATCTACTTTGTTACCATTGATATTGGCCGTTCCTGATGGTCTCAGCGTCGTAATGGCAACACCTTCGGCTGATATTAGGTCTTCCAGTTTGTTTTTGGAGGATGAGAAACCCTCTTCCGAAGCATTTACAGCAAATGTCTTCGTTAGTAGTTTATACCATGTTATAAAAAATAATGGAATAAAGCAAATGCCTATACCAAGTAATATGTGGCCTAACAGGTTTGATGCATATAAATACGCGAATATTATACTCGCAATTACGCAACCCGCGCCACAAATTCCGACTATAGCCCCTGGTATGAATAACTCTATGGTTATAGCAGTTAAGCCAATTATATATAATGTTATGATTCCTGATATGCTCATAGATTCCACTTTTAGTTTACTTCTCGTCAGAACGGCTTGCCAGGGGGCAGGCACTTCAAACTAGTAACTTTATGTTGCTTTCACCACTATTCTATTTCCGCTGATTTCTATTATTTGCACAATTTTACCTTTTTCAATATATTCTCCTTCTGTTACTACATCGAGAGTGTTATTGCCCACTTCAATTTTGCCCGTAGGGTGTAAGATTGTTAATGTTTTTCCTTTCATGCCCACTACACTGCTTTTCCCTGCAGGTTGTGGAGGGATTACAAAACCGCTTAGAGAGGTCTCTGAAGACGTTAAGACTAAACGATTAAATAATGGTATACCCGGCATAAATTTAAACAATAAGAAAATAGCAATCACACTCCCAATAAGACTACACATTACGGCGAATATATTATTGACAAATAGATTAACATCATACGGTGTTCTTGGAATAGTAAAATCTTGAAATGACAAAATTGCACCTATAAATATTAAGATAATTCCTGGTATCCCTGCAATACCAAAACCAGGTATAAAGAGTATTTCTACAGCTATCAGTAAGATACCGACAAAGAATATGATAATTTCAGGTGTCTCTGCCAGACCGACCAGATGTTTACTTAGGAAGACGGTCGCAAGGCAGAGAATACCAATGATTCCAGGTAATCCAAATCCAGGGCTCTTAAACTCCATCCATAAGCCTGCCAATCCGATACCCAGCAGGATAGGCGCCATTCTTCCCAGGAATCTTACCATTTCTTCAGACCAGTTTGTTTCCAATATGTTTGGTGTAACATTTTCACTATTCAGTAATTTCAATAAGCTATTACGATCTTCTACAATTTCTTTTGCGAAATGGTATTCATAAGCCTCTTTTGCATGCATGGTGAGCAGCTTTCCATCTTCTATTATCAGCTTTTTGGACTTAAATTTCTTTTTTTCTTCTTCGTTCATCTCTTTTAGTTCTCTACCTGAAATATAAAATCCTTCAGGTTTCTCCTCTGTAACTACGCGGTACACTTCTATCTCTTTTGTAACCATTGCCTCTGCAAGCAAAACAGGATAACCGTTCTTTTCTGCGAACTTTCTGAATTTGGTTCTCAGTACAGTTTGGATTTTTTCGCCTACGGTTTTGTAACCACCTTCAGATGATGGGACTATCGGTTCACAATCTCCCAATTCTGCCTGAGGAGACATATATATTTCATTGCATGAAATTGCTATCAGAGAACCTGCCGAAATTGCCTTTACGGGAATGAATGCTATTGTTTTCGTATTCTTAATGTTGCTGATATACTCTGATATCTCGAAGGCAGGCTCTAACTGACCACCAAATGTGTTTATCTCAAAAATTATGAGGTTTGAACCATTCTCTTTTGCAATTTCAGCCCTTCTTTTGAGAGAATTGTAAATACCGCCATCAATCATTCCGTTCAGAGGTATGATTGATATCCTATCGCTATGTGAGCTGTTTTCTTTAGAGGCGGTTAAATTCTCTGATTCTTCTGCGCTGGTTGATGCTAGTTGTATTAATATGAAGAGAGTAATTAATAAAGAGAGGAAAATATTTATAAACTTTTTCATGATAGGTACTTACCATAAGGTGTCAATCGCATTATCGTCGATAAAATTTATCAGAAATTGGAATGCTTGTCAACTTCAATAGTATGTATTTTGGGATAGTGAAATGATGGACAAAATAGACTAGATTCAAGGACTTTCTATAGGTGGAAAGAAATAAAATAATACAAATAGCAACAGTTTTTCTCATATTAAATATCTCCTT
>JANLHC010000184.1 GCA_024654465.1 Candidatus Scalindua sp. | reverse complement strand
GCAGGCAAGTGTGTTAGACGGGATCCATGACTTGCGCCATTGGATAACGTATCCATCATCGTCGTAATGGGATGGTTTGATCAATTCAACGAAGAACTTTGTTTTAGTATTATTACTCATGTGGATTTTTTTCTGCGATGTTTTGTTGCTACTCTATTTATGGCATTCAAATATGCTTT
Source organism: Candidatus Scalindua sp. (assembly GCA_024654465.1). Lineage (GTDB taxonomy): Bacteria > Planctomycetota > Brocadiia > Brocadiales > Scalinduaceae > Scalindua. Next base: position 33,884 of record JANLHC010000184.1, on the reverse strand, counting down.
TGCGCTTGCTTCAATTGTGTCCGTACTTACGGCGCGGCCTCTATAGGTATTGCCTTCAACTTCCACATCCAAGCTTGCTTCTCCCAGGGCATCTTTTCCACTCGTTATCGATCTGACATTATAATCGAGAAGTGTGCCTTTAATTCCTGTTAATAAATCGATTGCTTTAAAAATGGCATCAATCGGACCGTCACCTTTGGTTGAATCGGCTACGATTTTATCTTTTCCGACACGGAGCCTGATACTGGCTGTCGGTACCGGGCCGCAATTTATACTTAAACTATCGAGTTCGTAAATATTCGGTACTTCTGATTTCTCATCCTGTATTAATGCTTCTATATCCTGGTCATAGATTTCCTTCTTCTTATCAGCCAGAAGTTTAAATTGATTGAATGTATGTTCAAGTTCTTCATCAGGCAGCTCATAACCCAAGGCTTTAACACGTTTTTTGAATGCGTGCCGACCGGAATGCTTACCAATGACTATATTGGTTTTTGGCAGGCCGACGTCTTCCGGCTTCATGATTTCGTACGTCGTACTTTCTTTTAATACTCCATCCTGATGTATGCCAGATTCGTGTGCGAATGCGTTTTCTCCTACTATTGCCTTGTTCCTCTGCACGCGTAATCCTGTCAGACCACTGACGATCCTGCTCGTTGCCATTATCTCTTTTGTCTTTATTCCGGTAGTGTGTTTGAAGAAATCTTTTCTTGTCTTAAGCGCCATAACAATCTCTTCGAGAGACGCATTGCCCGCTCTCTCCCCGATTCCATTTATCGTGCATTCCACCTGTGTTGCACCCGCTTTTACGGCTGCAAGTGAATTAGCAACTGCAAGACCGAGGTCATTGTGGCAGTGAACACTAATAACGGCATCATTGATATTTTTTACATTGTCTCTAAGATTTTTTATTATCGCGGCATAATGTTCCGGTACTGCATATCCTACCGTATCAGGAATGTTTACTGTTGTCGCTCCGGCGTCTATTACGGCTTCTACAACTTCTACAAGAAAATCAGGTTCAGTTCTTGACGCATCTTCCGGAGAAAATTCCACATCGTCAACATACTTTTTAGCGCGTTTTACACCTTTTACGGCAGTCTTTATGATCTCTTCCTTTGCCTTAATCAGTTTGAATTTTCGATGGATTTTCGATGTTGCGAGAAAGACATGGATCCTGGGCGATTTGGCAGATTTTAAAGCTTTTGCTGCGCAATCTATGTCTTTGTCAACTGCCCTTGCTAGCGCGCAAATGCTGACATCCCGTATCTCCTTTGCAATGGTACTTACAGACTTGAAGTCACCCTCTGATGTAATAGGGAACCCTGCTTCCATTACGTCAATATTCAGCGTAGAGAGCTGTCTCGCTATCTGTAGTTTTTCGTTAGGGTCCAGACTTGCACCCGGAGACTGCTCTCCATCTCTTAGCGTAGTATCAAAAATTACAATTTTAGACATAAAAACCTTTTGTGGTGCAAATAATTGTAAAAGCGTTTTTATACGCTATTACTTAAATTAAATGTTAAGGAATTTCAATGTTGGTTATACTTATACTCCGCTCAGTGTGACGTCATTCCCCACCTAACAGACTGGCGGACAGGCGAGCGGAGTCGAGGAATCTATTTATTTTGAATCTATCCATTTCATGAGTTTGCGCAGTTTTGCACCAACCTTTTCTATCTGATGCTCCTTGTCTTTTGCGACAAGCGCATTAAACATTGGACGACCGGCTTTGTTTTCTAGAATCCATTCTTTAGCAAATTTGCCGTCCTGTATCTCAGAAAGTATTTTCTTCATTTCTTTCTTTGTTTCCTCAGTAACTATTCTCGGTCCTCTTGTTACGTCTCCAAACTCCGCAGTATTACTGATGGAATGTCTCATGTATGTCAGGCCTCCCTGGTAGAAGAGGTCTACAATGAGTTTCAGTTCATGCATACATTCGAAATATGCCAGTTCCGGTTGGTATCCTGCTTCGACAAGTGTTTCGAATCCCGCTTTAACCAGAGCAGAAGCTCCGCCGCACAAAACTGCCTGTTCACCAAAAAGATCAGTTTCTGTCTCTTCGGCGAAAGTTGTCTCCAGAATTCCACCTCTTCCGCCTCCAATACCCCCGGCGTATGCTAAGGCGATTTTGTCTGCGTTCTTTGAAGTGTTTTGATGGATGGCCATTAAACACGGTACACCTCCGCCTTTCTCATATTCACTTCTTACCAGATGTCCAGGTCCTTTTGGTGCCACCATGATTACATCAATATCTTTTGGCGGGACAATCTGGCCAAAATGTATGTTGAATCCATGTGAGAATAGAAGTGTTTTGCCTTTTTTTAAATGAGGTTCAATCTCTGCTTTGTAGACGTCTCCCTGTACTTCATCAGGCATTAATATCGCAATCAGATCACCCTGTTGCGTAGCTTTGTCTGCAGGCACAGGTTTAAAACCATGCTTAACTGCTAAAGTGTAATTTGGAGAATCCTTTCTCTGGCCAACTATGACGTTAAGGCCGCTTTCACGGAGATTTTGCGCATGGGCATGTCCCTGGCTGCCGTAGCCGATGATTGAAATCTTTTTACCTTTAAGTGGTGTGATATTAGCGTCTTTATCTGAATAAAGTTTTGTCATGTCATTCCTTTCTATAATTAGAAGTATTAATGGAGGTGGAAACCTACTCGCATAACAATCCATCGAGCAAAAAAAATTTCTTCACTACCGTTAATGTGTAAATTAAATATTTTCTATTATCTTACCGTCTTTCATGACAATCCTGTTTCCGACTATTGTCATTATTGCTTTTCCCTGAAGCTTCCACCCGTTAAATGGACAGTTTCTCGCCTTCGAATAAAATTTGTTAACATCTACTTTCCATCTCTTTTTCAAATCAATTACCGTTATGTTCGCTTTAGTGCCCGGAGTCAGGCTACCAATTCCGGATTTATCCAGATTAAAGATTTTAGCTGGTAAAATAGTCATCTGTTCTATTGCCTGTTTCAGTGTTAAAATACCGGGACGAACCAGGTGTGTTAGCACCAGTCCTAAAGTTGTTTCTAAACCGATAAGCCCAAAAGCAGCCTTATTAAAAGGCAAATTTTTATCTTTTGCCGAATGTGGTGCGTGATCACTGGCAATAATGTCAATAGTGCCGTCAGCTAATCCCCGTTGTACCGCTTTAACATCCGCTTTCGATCTTAAAGGTGGGTTGACTTTAGCGTTTGTACCAATTTCACTTACTGCTTCTTCGCTTAATAAAAGATGATGTGGCGCTGCTTCGGCGGTTATTTTCACACCTCTTTTTTTTGCTTTAGCAATTTCTGATACAGATTGAGCAAGGCTAACATGGGAAATATGAATCCTGGCACCTGTCTTTTCTGCCAGTCTAATATCACGCATAACAAAATTAGCTTCAGCCTCGTACGGGCGACTCGTAACAGAATCAGAGAAATTCCGTAGATTTTTTCTTTTCTCGTTTTGCCTCTTGCGATATAACGGTGATTCTTCACAATGAGGATTAACCAGCATATTACATTCTTTGCCTTTTTTTAGTGCATTAAGCATTAATCTTTCTCCGGAGATAGGGTGACCATCATCAGAGATCGCCCTCGCACCAGCCGCTTTCAATTTGCCAACATCAACTAATCTATTTCCATTCAGCCCTATTGTAGTAGCTGATTTTGAATAATAATTAACTATACTCTCTTTTTTTGCAATTTTAAGAAGCTGAACAAGCCGTGACGGAGTATCAATCGGGGGATTCGTATTTGGTTCTGCTATTACAGTGGTAAAACCACCCGCTGCAGCTGCCCGTGAACCAGAATAAAGATCTTCCTTGTGCTCTTGCCCCGGTTGTCTGAAATGAACATGTACATCTACAAGTCCGGGAACTACGATTTTATCCTTAGCATCTACGACTAAAGCCTCTTTATCTCTAATATTTTTACTGATTTTCTCAATCTTGGAGTTACTGATCAAAACATCAAATACGCCTGTTTTTTTGTTTGGAACATTATAAACAGTACCGTTTTTGATTAAAATTTTTTTATAATTAGTCATTACTTAAACTTCGTATTAAAAATTCTATTTTGGCCCACGGTTCATGGCGATCCTGCCGGTACGCGCAACTTCCTTTATGCCGTGTGGCCGTAGCAGATCCAGCACTGCTTCAAGTCTGTCTTCAGGGCCTGAAATTTCAATGACCATGTCTTTTGGCCCAACGTCGATTATCTTTCCTCTAAAGATGTCAACCAATTCAATGATTTCACCTCTCTTACCAGGGACAGCGCTTACCTTAATGAGCATCAGGTTACGTTCAACATAATCAGTGCCAGTAAAATCTATTACCTTAATTGTGTCGATGACCTTGCCTAATTGTTTTCGAACCTGTTCTAATATTGACTCGTCACCACTAACTACTATGGTCATTCTGGATATTGCTTTGCTTTCAGTTTCGCCAACAGCCAGACTTTCAATATTAAAACCTCTTCCACTGAATAGCCCGGTGATTCGTGACAGTACGCCGACCTTATTCTCAACCAGAACAGATATTACGTGTTTCATGAGAATTTAGCTCCTTTCAGTCGCTAACTTTTTACTTTTGCATACGCAAAACTTTCAAGGTTTTTAATAGATACCTTGAATTCTACAATTATTTCAGGTTTTATCTTTAATTAACTGGGCCGCATTTATGGCCGCATTATATACCAGTTTCAACGGAAGCTCTTTTGCATCAGCAATTTTCCTGCAATCTTCGTGTTCCGGAGTAATATTTTTTACGCATCCGTTCAACATGCCGATCTTTACTTTAATCATGCCATATTCGGTTTTTACGTCTATAAATTTTCTGTTTAATTTCTTACGGTTTACCTTGTACTTTCTGATACCAAATGTTGTAGACTGCTCGAATATTATCCTCTCCACTTTTGACAGGTGTACATCATCTACAAGAACGCTGATGAGAGTTCCGGGACGCGACTTTTTCATCTGCACCGGTGTTAAAAAACCATCCAGCGCTCCAGCATCTAATATCTTTTCCAGTAAGTAACCAAAATGTTCTCCAGGCATATCATCAATGTTTGTCTCTAACATCCATGCTTCATCTTGTTCAGTTACTGTTACTGTTTCACCAATCATTACTCTCAGGAGATTAGGAATTTGCGGGATTTCATGACTACCGGCGCCATATCCGATTTGATGTAATGTGATCTCGGGGCACATTTCGACGCTTACACCTAAAGTGGTCAGGATAGCGGCTCCGGTGGGCGTTGTAAGTTCGCGTTGTATATTTGTGCCTATCACGTGCTGCCCTTTTAATATTTCTATAGTTGCTGGTGCAGGGACTGGAAACTGCCCATGATGACATTTCACAAACCCGGTTCCGGTCCTTATTGGCGAAAAGTATATATTCTCAATCTTAAGGCGATCAAAGGCGATAACGGCTCCAACTATGTCTACAATGGAATCAATAGCACCTACTTCGTGAAAATGAACTTCTTCCGGTAACGTGTTATGCACCTTTGCTTCTGCATTTGCAAGATTTTCAAAAATTCTAATGCTGTCTCTTTTTATACTTTCACTCAGTGAGCTTTCATTAATGAGCGTGGATATATCTTTGAGAGTTCTTCTTCTGTGGTGTTCATCGTTTGCTGTATCTTCTTTTATCAATACGTCGAATTTTGTTCCGGTTATTGCAGATCTAAGTACTTTTCTTGAACTAAGTTCATAGTTGTTTATGCCCAGTTTTTTGAGTTCTTCAGTAAGTTCTTTCTGGTTGAACCCGGCATCTATGAGAGCCCCCAGGATCATATCACCACTGGCGCCGGAGAAACAGTCAAAATACACGATCTTCATAGTTTATAATATTCTATTCACAGCAGGCGCGAATGAAGAAAAAAGTAATAAATTTATGCATAGGAAATTCAATGTTGATAACACTTCGACTCCGCTCAGTGTGACGTCATCTGAGCGGAGTCGAAGGATAGTCCTTTGTCGCGATAGCGACCTAACTTGTATTGAAAAGCAGCATGGTAAAAGCCATTTTTTACCCTGGCAAATCCAGTTTTCTCTGTGAGTTTTATAGTGCGATAGATTTTAACAAGTTCTTTTGTTGTATAATGTTATTGAAATAACCAATTAAAAATACTAGCACACGTATTTTATAGAGTCAAACAAAAACCCATATCATAAAAAGTTAAAAGTATCTGATGTTTAAAGTGAACTAAAGTAGTTGTATAAAACCATGCTTTTAATTTAAAGCTCTTTGATTTGATTTAGACCACTTAAATATTCTTCAAGTTTGGATGTGGCTATAGAACCGGATGGTAAATCAGGCATTAAATATTTGTGTAGATGGTTGGTTTCTTGACATGTTTAACTAATAGTCTGTCAATACCTGTTTTTTCTGAAGGGTATCAGAAACAGCAGAATAGATTTTACTTGTACTGTGGTTTGTTAAAGGATGTGTAGTTGACTAACTTTACGAAAATGGTAGCCATAGATTGCAAGGGTAACGGCTAGAGGAAAAAGCTCTCGACGGTGAAGTCCTGTCCAGAATAGCAGATGCCAGAATTGGACACGTTCTTTACCCAGGATACCAAGGTGGTAAATGGAACTAAGCAATGCTACGCAATGTTCGATTTTAATTGTACCCTTGAATTTTGGAGACTTGTATTCTTTGAAGAGTGTCATAATTCGTTTATAATAATTTTCAGGGGAATATATGTGCTTCAATATTGTCTTATATCCCTCTCGACATGTGTCCGCATCCATGTTGTTGGGAATTATATTTGTTGAACCGTCTGCATTGTCTCCAGTCATTCGTCCGAGCAGTCGTCCTTCTTTCTTTAGTCGTTCATACAGTCTTGTTCCAGTCGGAGCCTGAAGCAGACCTACCATTGCCGTAACAATTCCGGTTTTTTGGATAAAATCAATCTGTCTCTGAAAGATGGATGGCGTATCATTATCAAAACCGACAATGAAGCCTGCCTGTACCTGTAGTCCGGCTCGCTGAATAATTCGTACGTCTTCGGCTAAATCCCGGTCTTTGTTCTGTGATTTACCACACTCTGCCAAGCTGTCTGTGTCAGGTGTCTCGATGCCGACAAATACTGTGTTGAATCCTGCTTCGAACAGCATCTGCAACAATACTTCATCTTTGGCCAGGTTGATGGATACTTCAGTGTTAAATGTTATTCCCGTGTGATTACTTTGCCATTTGATTAATTCCGGCAGCAAATCTTTCTTGAGACTTCTTCTGTTCCCGATAAGATTGTCATCAACGAAGAATACATTTCCACGCCACCCCTGATTGTAGAACGTGTCGAGTTCGGTAATGATTTGGACTGTTTCCTTGGTTCGTGTACGGCGCCCAAATAGAGCAGTTACGTCGCAAAACTCGCATTGGTATGGACAACCTCTTGTGTACTGTATGCTCATAGAGGCATATTTTTTCAAATCGGCTAATTCCCATAAAGGGGCAGGGGTTTCTCGAATGTCCGCAAACTCAGGAGTTTTATATACCGGCTTGGCACAACCGTTTTTCAGATCTTCCAGGAAAGAGGGTAAGGTTAGTTCTGCTTCATTGAGTACAAAATGGTCGACATCCTTAAATTGTTCATGCTCACTTGTAAACAGTGGGCCTCCGGCAACAATTTTAACGCCTGCTTCTTTGCACCTTTCGATGAGTTGATAAGCAGATTTTCGTTGAACAACCATGCTACTGAAGAACGCATAATCCGCCCATTTCAGATCTTTATCCGTGAGTTTTGTTACATTGACGTCTACTAAGCGTATTGTCCACTCTTTCGGGAGCATTGCAGCTACAGTCAGTAGCCCAAGTGGCGGGAATGATGCCTTTTTACGTATGAACTTGAGTGCGTGTTTGAAACTCCAAAACGTATCAGGGAATTCAGGATATATCAGTAATACATTCATAATGTTGGTATTTCACTAATATTTTTATGCTATAAAAAAATAGCAAGAAAAAGCGAAGCTCTTCTTTAAATATCAGGATGTCTTATTCTATATCATTAATACGTAATGTCAAAGGTAATATCTTGAGATGATGGATATTTCTCATTCTTATCTTAGGTGGTTACCCGGGGAGGACTCGAACCTCCAATGAGAGAATCAAAATCTCTAGTGTTGCCATTACACTACCGGGTAATATGCGCAAAGAAAACTTGCAGCCCTTTTTTTGCCAGAAACCAATTTTACCCGCTAGTCCTGAAGAACTGCTCCCTTGTCAGCTGATGTTACGTTTTTAGCGTATCTGACGAGACATCCACTGGTAACCGCTAACGGAGGAGGTGTCCATTTCTCCCTGCGGCTATCAAACAAGGAATCTGATACAACAGCATATAATTTGCGTTTTGGAATGTCAATGACTATCTCATCATCGTCTTCTACCAAGGCTAGCGCGCCGCCTACCATTGCTTCGGGGGAGACATGTCCTATGCATGGACCTCTTGTACCACCGGAAAAACGTCCATCTGTTATCAAGGCAACAGAATTGTCCAGGCCCATTCCAACAAGTGCGGCAGTGGGAGACAACATTTCCCTCATCCCGGGACCGCCACGAGGGCCTTCGTATCTGATAATCATCACCGACCCCTTAGAAATCTTTTTATCCATGATAGCCTTCATCGCGTCTTCTTCACTTCCGAAGACCTTTGCAGGGCCTTTGAAAAACATCATATCGTCAGATAGCGCGCTTTGCTTGATTACGGCGCCATCCAGCGCTATATTTCCATGAAGTACTGCAATGCCGCCTTCCTTGCTATAGGCGTTATCTTTTGTTCGTATAATATCATCATCATAGACAATTGCCTGTTTTGCTATTTCTTTTGTACTGAAACCGCTGACGGTCGCGCAATCATTAATGTCGTCTTCAAGCCTTTTCATTACTGCCGGAATACCACCCGCATAGAAAAGGTCTTCCATAAAGTGTTCTCCACCGGGCCTTAGATTTGTTATCTGCGGTACTTTTCTGCTGATTTCATCAAATCGATCCAGTTCTATGTCGATGCCGACTTCGTGGGCTATTGCAGGAATATGGAGGCACGTATTTGTCGAGCCTCCAAGTGTCATATCAATCAGGATGGCATTATCAAAAGCCTCACGTGTCATAATTTTTCTAGTGGTTATCTCTTTTCTAACTAACTCAACTACTCTTTCGCCACTTTTATAGGCAATCCTCTCTTTTTCCGCAGAGATTGCCAGGGATGCGGCACATCCGGGTAACGACATTCCCAACGCTTCCGTTACACAGGCCATTGTGTTTGCCGTATATAATCCCTGACATGATCCGGGCCCGGGACATGCTTCTTTCTCAAGGGATTCAAGCTCTTCCTCAGTTATTTCACCTTTTTGTTTTCTACCGACGGCCTCAAAAGTATCACGAACCAGAGAAAGTTTTTTCATGTTACGGCGTCCTGAAATCATGGGTCCGCCTGTTACTGCAATAGCAGGGACGTCTATTCTTGCCGCACCCATAAGCATACCCGGAGTAATTTTGTCGCAATTAGTTAGTAATATCAGTCCATCCAGGCAGTGTGCATTCGTGACCGTTTCTATTAAATCGGCAATTAATTCTCTTGATGAAAGGGAGTAACTCATCCCTTTATGCCCCATGGCAATGCCGTCACAAATACCGGGTACGCCAAATATGAAGCTGACTCCTCCTGCCGCATGTATGCCTTTCTCTATATCCCTTTCCAGCTTTCTCATGTGTGTGTGACCCGGGATCAAGTCTGTAAAACTGCTGGCAATGCCTATAAACGGCTTACTCATGCTTTCCTTGGTCAGTCCGGTTGCATAAAGCAGTGCCCTTGCCGGTGATCTTTCTATCCCACACGTAATAGTATCGCTACGCAAGTGTATGTCCTTTCTATATACGATGAATACTCAAATTTATTTTCATTTTATAATTCAGATAAAATTATATCCATGGGTTTAGTGTTGTCAACGCTAAATAATTATGCTCTGGGCGTTTAGAAGTAGCTGTAGGATCAGTGAGACTATTTTTTTGTTAAAAATATTTACCTTGATTTGATTATCCTCATAGGTAAAATACCGAATTAGATTCTTCCCCGCCTCTCTGACGGGCGGGAAGCCTTAATCCCCTTCGCTTTACAAAATAAATTTCTATACAAGTTTATGAAAACTAACGAGATCAGAAGAAAATATTTACGTTTCTTTGAAGAAAAAGGGCATTCCATTTTGCCAAGTGATTCACTTGTCCCGGAAGATGATCCAACATTGTTGTTTACCGGTGCAGGGATGAACCAGTTCAAGGACATGTTTCTGGGTAAGGGAACCCTGGTTGTAAACAAAGCGACTACATGTCAAAAGTGTATCCGTACCGGTGATATTGAGAATGTGGGTAGGACTCCTACGCATCATACTTTCTTTGAGATGTTGGGTAATTTTTCTTTTGGAGATTATTTCAAATTAGAGGCAATAGAGATGGCATGGGAATTTATGCTTAATGAGATGAAGTTACCGGAAGAGAGATTGTCTGTTAGTGTTTATCTTGATGATGAAGAATCTTATGAAATCTGGTTGAAGAAGATTGGTGTTCCCAAAGACAAGATATACAGGTTTGGGGAAAAGGAAAATTATTGGCCGGCAAGTGCTCCTTCAGAGGGCCCAAACGGACCTTGCGGTCCGTGTTCAGAAATCTTTTACGATCGCGGAGAGGACGTTGGTTGCAGAAGAAAAGAGTGCGCCCCGGATTGTGATTGCGAGCGTTTTGTTGAAGTGTGGAATCTGGTTTTTACACAGTTTGACAGAAGAGACGGAGGGGTGCTTAAACCCCTGCCAAATAAGAATGTAGATACAGGAATGGGCCTGGAAAGAATGGCCAGTGTTGTCCAGGGTGTCAGTACAAATTTTGAGATAGATATATTTAAACCAATAATTCAAAACATTTCTGAGATTGTTGAGGTTGAATACGATAACCAGACAGAAAACGGCAAAATGATGAATAGAATAGCCGACCACATAAGGGCAATAATATTTTGTATCTCGGATGGCGTTCTACCAGGTAATGAAGGAAGAGGTTATGTAGAAAGAAGGCTTTTAAGAAGGGCGGTTCGCGATGGGTTAAAATTGGGAAAAGAGGAGTGTTTTCTCTACAAGCTTGTTCCCATTATTGCTGACGTAATGCATGAAGCTTATCCTGAGATAAAGCAACGTCGGGAAAACATTGCAAGGATTATAAAGAACGAAGAGGAACGGTTCCATGAAACCTTGTTTATGGGTAGCAAGAGACTGGACGAACTTATGGAAGGACTTCGCAGGAGCGGGCAAAAGATGTTGTCTGGCCAGGATGCTTTCCAACTGTATGACACCTTTGGTTTTCCATTTGAAATAACAGAGTCGACCGTAACAGAGAACAACCTGACCGTTGATAAAGAGGGTTTTGAGCGAGAAATGGAAAAACAGCGTGAGCAGGCGAGGTCTTCTACGCAAATGACGGGTAATATATTTGATGAGGGTCCGATAGGTAAAATTAAAGAAACAGTAAAAGAGACGATTTTCCAGGGGTATGAAAAATGCGAAACTGAAAGTAAGGTCATTGGTTTGATTATAAATGAACAATTGGTTGATTCTGCTGAAGCAGGGCAGGAAATTCAGATAGTGTTGGATCAAACCCCTTTTTATGCTGAGGCTGGCGGCCAGGTTGGTGATACTGGTACAATTCAAACAAAGGACTCAAAGGTTGAGATTCGCAACACAAAGAAATCCAATGACATTATAGTGCATATTGGTAAGGTTCTAGAGGGTCGCATCAGTCAAAATGAAAATGTTACAGCGGTTATTGATATGGAAAGAAGGAACGCCATAAAACGTAATCATTCGGCAACGCATCTACTTCATTATGTCTTACGACAAGTAGTAGGGCAACATGCCGAGCAGTCCGGCTCTTTTGTGGCGCCGGAAAGGCTTCGTTTTGACTTTCACCATTTTGAGGGTGTTAAAAAAGATGAAATCGCAAGGATAGAAGAACTAATGAATGAGAGGGTAATGGAAAATGCTTCTGTGGATACAGATCAAATGGCATTAGACCAAGCCAGGAAAGCAGGCGCTACGGCATTGTTTGGAGAAAAATATGGTGAGAATGTCAGGGTTGTAAATATTGGAGATTACAGTCAGGAGCTTTGCGGGGGCACTCATGTAGATAATACTGGCGAAATAGGATTCTTTAAGATTATAAGTGAATCATCAATAGCCGCAGGAATACGCAGGATAGAGGCCGTTACGGGAAATGAAGCCATTGCATGGGTAAGGCGAAAGGAAGAAACGTTGGATAGATTATGCGGCGTACTTGAAACACATGAAAATACGATCATTCAACGTGCAGAAGAGTTAATGCAGCAAATAAAGGATTTTAAAAAAAATGTACAGAAGGTAAACAGAGATAACGTACAAAAATATTCTTCTGACTTTACTTCCAAAGCCAAAGAAGTATCAGGGGTAAAAGTTGTAACAGAAGTAGTAAAAGGAATAGGGATTGATGATTTGAGAAAGACGGTCGACTCGTTAAAAAAGAGTCTGGGGTCTGTTGCTATAATATTGGGAACTGTAGAGGATGGCAGAGCGACATTAATAACCTCATTGAGTAGTGATTTAGTGAAGAAAGGGCTTCATGCCGGCAAAATTGCCGGGGAGATCGCAAAAGTAGTTGGAGGGGGAGGTGGCGGACGCGCAGATATGGCTCAGGCCGGTGGTCAGCTTCCGGATAAGATTTATGAAGCCATTGACTTAGGATTTAAGATACTACAAGAAAAGATAGGAGATCATACGTAATATTCTATGAAATCTACCAATGATGTTTTTACTTGACAAAGATAAGGTGCAAATATAAAATAAGAAAATTATTAATCCTGCTGACTCCCTTATAAGCTTATAAGTTTAAAGGGGATAGGTAGAATAAGGGAAGAACAAGAAAGTAATGGGAGACTTGGTAGTAAAGATAATACCTTATACTTTTCCCTTTCTTTCTCATTCTTCCCTTATTTATTTTAGATTTTAGTTGAGAGTTACATAATGGCAGTTCCTAAAAGAAGACAATCTAGTTCGAGGTCAGGTAAGAGACGTGCACATGACGCTTTGACACCGCCTAATGTTCCGCGCTCTGAATTTGCAGGGAGTGCATCAGGCAGTAGATCAAAGAAGTTTATTTGTCCTCATTGTAAGCAAATAAAAAGGCCACATACAGTTTGTCATAATTGTGGCTATTATCGTGGCCAACAAGTAATTGCTGTAGAAAGAGCATAGTTATGCGTATTGCTGTTGATGCAATGGGTGGAGATGCAGCTCCTGCTGAGATCGTAAAAGGTGCAGTGGCAGCTGCACGCTACTATACCGATCACGAGGTGATATTAGTAGGTGATCAGGAGCGAATTAAAAGTGAATTGTCCGCGTGTGGTGGTGCTACGCTTGGTAATATATCAGTTGTGCATGCCTCACAGGTAGTAGGCATGAATGAGTCTGCAACTGTGGCCGTGCGGAAAAAAATTGATTCGTCAATTACCAAAAGTGTCAAATTGGTTGCGGAGAAAGCGGCAGATGCTGTAGTAAGTGCGGGAAATACAGGAGCAACTGTAGCCGCATCATCCCTATTTCTTCGTACGTTAGAACATGTAAAACGTCCGGGGATTGCTGTGTCTATACCGACTTTTCACGGTGCATGCATGGTAATCGATGCTGGAGCAAATATACAATGCAAGCCTGCGCATTTAATGCAATATGGAGTCATGGCATCGGTCTTTTGTAAATACGCATTAAATATTGAAAACCCGAGAGTGGGGCTTTTAAATATCGGAGAGGAAGATGCTAAGGGTAACGAGTTGGTAAAAGAGACTTTTGCTCTTCTTTCAAAAACTTCATTGAATTTTGTTGGAAATGCTGAAGGACGTGATGTCTTTGATGGTAAGTTCGATATAGTTGTTTGTGAAGGTTTTGTTGGTAATGTTTTGCTGAAATTTGCTGAAGGGCTTTCGATAAGCATGTTAGCGGCATTTGTTTCGGAGGCGAAGAAGAGTGCCTTCACAAGACTGGGATCCTGGCTTTGCAAGCCTGTTCGCAAACATTTGTACAGTAGAATGGATCATACTGAATATGGTGGTGTCCCACTACTTGGGATTGATGGTATCAGTATTATTTCTCATGGTAGGTCAGATTCCAAGACAATTCAAAATGCAATAAGAGAAGCCATACAATTTGGTAAGTATGAAGTCAATAAACATATTAATTCTGAACTTGAGAAGGCGAATTCGTCACTCGTGACAGCTGTATAATAAGCCAAATTTCCTAATTTTATTAGGATAATTAATGGAAAAAGGATATAAGGCATCAATTACCGGGGTAGGTTCTTTTTTACCCGAGAAAGTACTCACCAACGATGATCTGTCAAAGATGCTGGATACAACAGATGAATGGATCACCAAACGCACGGGAATAAGGGAGAGACGTATTGCAGAAAATGGAGTTGCTGCTTCGGATCTGGCAGTTGAAGCGTCTGTACGTGCGTTGGATGCTGCAAATGTCTTACCCACTGAAGTAGATCTAATAATAACTTCCACTGTCACGCCCGATTGTTTATTCCCTTCTACTTCTTGTTATATACAGGAAAAGTTAGGCGCGCGGAATGCAGGATCTTTTGATTTATTAGCAGCTTGCTCAGGATTTGTTTATGCGTTGTCTGTAGCCAAAAGTTTTGTTGCGTCCGGAGCCATGAAAACAGTATTGGTTGTGGGGGCAGAATGTATGTCAAAGATCACTGATTATACAGACAGGTCAACATGTATTCTCTTTGGTGACGGAGCTGGCGCGGTAGTTGTTCAACAAGGTAATGGCAGGCGGGAAATAATTACGACCCATTTGGGTTCAGATGGCAGTCAGGCAGAGTTATTGACGCTGCCTGCAGGTGGTTCGAAATTACCTGCATCACGTGAGACCGTCGAATCGCGTTTACACTATATAAAGTTAAGAGGTAAAGAAGTATTTAAGCAAGCAATTATTAACATGGTTGACGTAGTCACTAAGGCTGCTGCTGAAAATAATATGCAGGTAGAAGATTTTGATATGGTTATTCCGCATCAAAGTAATATTAGAATAATTGAAGCTGCGATGGAAAAGCTGGGGCTACCGAAGGAAAAAGCATACATTAATATCAACAGATATGGCAATACATCTTCTGCTTCTATTCCTATCGCAATTGATGAGATAGAGAAGGGGCAAATGTTAAAACCCGGAGATACGGCAATTTTAGTTGCTTTCGGAGGAGGTTTAACATGGGGTTCGTCTGTCATTAAGTGGTAAAATGAAGAGCATAAATGCAGTCTTTAGATAATTAGAAGTGTT
The DNA here is from genome assembly GCA_024654465.1 of Candidatus Scalindua sp. Taxonomy (GTDB): domain Bacteria; phylum Planctomycetota; class Brocadiia; order Brocadiales; family Scalinduaceae; genus Scalindua. The sequence goes on along the minus strand of JANLHC010000184.1, from coordinate 18,527 downwards.
TTATAGAACAGGGTCGAGGAAGTTATTTGCATGATTGCCTGCGAGAAATAGATACTACAGAGATATGAGAAGTATTCGTGATAGTAAAATATTAAAAAATCTGAGAATTTTGTCCTAAGGAGGAAATGTATTGTCTACAGAAGAATCAGTTGAAGAAAAGGTGAAGGAAATAATTGTTAAGCAGATGGGTGCTAATAAAGATCAGGTTACGCCAGAGACATCTTTCATAAACGATTTGGGTGCGGATTCGCTTGATACTGTGGAACTGGTAATGGAGCTGGAAGATGCATTTGATATGAGTATTCCCGATGAAGAGGCAGAAAAGATGCAAACTGTCGGGGATGCAATAAATTATATTAAGGAGCACAAATAAAGACGATGGGACTTAGAGTAGCGATTACAGGTCTTGGAGCAATAACACCGGTAGGTTATGAGAAAGATCTATTGTGGGAATCATTATGTAATGGGAAAAGTGGAATTGCTAATATAACGGCTTTTGACACAACCGATCATGATGTGCTTATCGCAGGTGAAGCAGCGGGTTTTGATCCGTCTAAATGGTTTGATAAAAAGGAAGAAAGAAGATTAGACAGGTTTTCTCAATTTGCGGTAGCTTCAGCCACCCTTGCTCTTGAAGATTCTGGGATCGATCTTGATGAAATGAACCGGGAGAAGGTAGGTGCAATTATCGGTACCGGTATTGGTGGTATTATTGAGATTGAAGCACAGCATAAGGTTTTGCTCGAAAGAGGTCCGTCAAGAGTTTCCCCGTTTATGATTACTAAATTAATGGCTAATGCTGCACCGGGTTACATAGCTATTAAATTTGGTCTTCAAGCCGCAAATTTTTCTGTTATCACTGCTTGTGCGTCTGGTGCGCACGCCATTGTTGAAGCTTTCCGGATTGTTCAGAGAGGAGAAGCTGATGTTATGTTTGCAGGAGGAACAGAAGCAACTATTACGCCGCTCTGTGTAAGCGCATTTAATAATATGAAGGCACTGTCTACAAGAAACGAGGAGCCTCAGAAAGCCAGCAGACCTTTTGATAGAGATAGGAATGGATTTGTCATTTCTGAAGGTTCGGGTATTATTATTTTAGAGGAAATGGAAAACGCAAAAAAAAGAGGCGCGCATATATACGCGGAAATGTTAGGATTTGCAATGAGTGATGACGGTCATCACATCACTGCTCCGCACCCTGAGGGAGCTGGTGCATGTATTGCCATGAGAAATGCATTGAAAGACGCTAAATTGAATACGGAACAAATTTCTTACATTAACGCACATGCGACATCTACTCACCTGGGAGATATGGTCGAGATTAATGCTATCAAGAAGGTTTTTGGTGATCATGTAAATAACATATCGGTTAGCTCGACAAAATCCATGCTGGGACATCAATTGGGGGCTTCAGGTGGAGTTGAAGCATTAATATGCTCATTGGTATTGGATAAGAACGTGATACCTCCTACGATAAATTATGAAAATCCGGATCCGGACTGTGATGGAATAGACTTTGTACCAAATGAAGCGAAGGAAAGAAACGTAGAGAACGTGATGTCAAATTCTTTTGGTTTTGGCGGACACAATGTCAGTATTATTCTGGGTAAGGTTAGATAACGCTTATTGTCTGAAACTACTAGATTAATAAGTTATTGCTCAAAGTCATTTTTATTATTAACTACGATGTGTTTTTTCCATTGTTTGTCATTTGTATTAAGGTAGTCTAGCCGATAGTGTACACCTCTCGATTCACTTCTCCTGAAAGCTGAGTTTGCAATTAAGAATGATACGGTGAGCATATTTTGTACTTCCCAACCATGTGGTGATGAAAAATCGTTACTTATTATATACTTGGACCAGTGTTTTATGCTATTAATTGTGTCTTTAAGGTATTTGCCATCTCTTTCAATACCCACATTTCTCCACATAATACTTTTTAGAGAATTTCTTATGTCTTCTAAATCCAGTTCATTGTACAAATGATTCTTAGGGGGTCCTTTGAAGAAACGTGGGGATAAAAATTCATCTTTCTTTTTTGCCACTTCCTTGCTTGCAATGTCGCCGACTCTGCAACCAAAAACCAGTCCCTCTAATAATGAATTGCTACCTAAACGGTTTGCCCCATGCAATCCGGTACAGGATACTTCTCCACATGCATAAAGGTTTTTCATGCTCGTTCTTCCTTTTTGATCCACTTTAATACCGCCGATCATATAATGAGCACTTGGGTGTACGGGGATCAAATCTTTAGTTATATCAATTCCAAAAGACTTGCATATTTTTTTAATTTTTGGAAATCTTGTGCTGAGTTTTTCTTTTGGAATATGTCTTACATCAAGATATACATGAGTATAATCAGTCTTACGTATTTCCTGTATAACACTCCTGCTAACGATATCTCTTGGCGCCAGTTCGGCACTGGAATGATACTTTGGCATAAACCTTTCACCGAATTTATTTCTTAATATCCCCCCCTCACCACGGACAGTTTCAGAAATTAAAACTCTTTCGGCGCCAGCGACGTATAATGTAGTCGGGTGAAATTGTACGAATTCAAGATCCTGAAGTTTAATCCCGGCTCGATAAGCCATTGCAATTCCGTCTCCTGTTGCTATTTCAGGATTTGTTGTCTCTCTATAAACCTGTCCACAGCCACCTGATGCTAATATAGTTTGTTTGGCCCATATCAGTGTGTTTCCTCCGCGGGTGCGCCAGGCTATAATTCCATTACAAGTATTCTTGCTTGCCAACAAATCAAGGGCAAACGTATGTTCAAAAACCCTGATATTAGGATTTTCTTTAACTATATTTATTAATGTTTCTTCAATCTCCTTACCTGTGGAATCGCCTCTGGCCCGTAATATTCTCGGGTAGCTGTGTGCGCCTTCTTTCGTGAAGGCAAGCTTTCCGTTCTCCTTATCAAATTTTGCACCCCAGCCTATTAACTCTTTCACGCGTTTTGGACCTTCTCTGACAACTCCACTAACAACTTTTTCATCACAAATACCATGTCCCGCTTTCAGGGTGTCGTTTATGTGCTGCTCAAAGCTGTCAACCGGGTTTAATTTTGCGGCAATTCCTCCTTGAGCGTACTCGGTACAATTCTCATTTATTCTGGACTTGGTTACTATTAAGACTGATCCTCCTTTTGCAGCATGAATGGCTGAACTTAAGCCCGCTACGCCGCTACCTATTATGAGAGTATCTGTAAAAATATGTTGAAGTGTTTTACTGTTGAAAGACACCAAGTATCTCTTGAAAATATTTTTTGTTGTCATTGCCTATAAATATTGTAAGATTAATTTGTAGATATGTAGGTGAATTGTATATTCATACTAAAGCATTGTCAAAAAGATAAATAATAAGCCTGAACACGCATTCTCTATTTTATTCATTATTTTTATGCCTGTATGTATTTAGTGGGTAAATTATTGTTACATAAAAGGAGGATTGTTACATGGGAGCAACTGTAGACGCGTTTAAAGCGACACACCAAACAGTAGTAGGTTTATTAGAACAGATTGATTCCACGGGAGAACAACAAAGAGTTAATGCACTAAATAGTTTAAAAAAAGTTTTGTTGGCTCATGTTTGTGAAGAAAACAACATCATAAAGGAGGCAATGGATAAACCAGGCGCTGAAGGGCCTTTCAAGTCGTCAGCACAAAGATTTATGGATGAACTCGGCGACATTGCCCAGACAGCGTTATTACCTTTTTTTGATAAGTATTCATCATCCGAAGTAGTAGACAGTAATGATTTTGCAAACGATTTTGGTGGTATAAAAAGCGCACTTGCAGACAGGATAGCGTTTGAAGAAGGAAGATTCTATCCGGAACTTGAAAAGTTAGGTTTTTGATATTTACAAGATAATCACTTCTGTTCATTCGTTGCTATGATTTACCATTTTTTAAATGATAGTAGGGGGGTAATGTAGTAATTCTTGTGTCTTCTAAAGCGCCTCCGATGGTAAAATGATATAAGCTTTGGTAAGCATTGTCATCAAACCCTAATAGCTTATGAACTACATCATCAAAAAAACATCCGATTCCTGTACCTCTGACTGAATGGGCCTCTGCTTCTAAATAAAGGATCTGTCCAATCATCCCGGTTTCCCAGAAAAGCCGACGATATAAAAAAGGGTTGTTTTCAATATTTTCCTTAAACTTCGCAATCATTCCAACAGAAAATGCTCCATCACCTGCGATATCCTGTTGACAGCTTGCGAAAGTTGCTTCACGCCTGAAATCTCCTTTTTGCAAAAGATAAAGGTTCGGCATGTTAGGTGCATTGTGAACTCCTTTCCAGAAGAAATATGGATGGCAATTTTGCTTAACATCTGCAATATCTTCTTCGTTGCGAATCAGGAAATAAAGTCCGGAATCCAAGCCAATAACCCTGTGGACAAAAATGAGGAGATGGACAGCGATATCACCAGGTTCCAGATCAAATGGAGCACTGTGGGCTCTGGGAATGGTTTTGTCTAAAATAGCAAAGAAATCATTTTTTGTGATAGTGGTCTTTCCGTCATAGGCCTGGGCGCTTCTTCTCTGGCGGATAATTACTTCACCGGACATCGCAGATATTTCTTTCTCGAAATATTCATGCTCTTTGTAATGATATATTTCTCCTTCTGTCACGGGTTTGCTGGTCTCAGAAGATACTTCATCAATAACATGCCAGTCCTCATGGTCTTTGCTTAACTGGTTTGGCTCACCTTTGAAATGAAGAGAGTCAAAGGAGTTGATGATGTCAGGGGGAATGTCTCGTTTGTCAAGATTTTGAGAGCTGTTATGCACAAAGAATAAGAGATCCGGTTCTTCCCTTTCAAACTCCTTCCACGTGGTTTTTTGGAATCCCAGAATAATTTCAATGTCTTTAGTTGATAAAGAATTGAGATAGGTTATTTTCCACCCTAAGAGGTTCGCGGAGAAACTCAGGCAGGCCATCGCATGCCCAATGTCATGATTACAGTAGCGAAACGCGCGTTCTCCATATTTCCAGGATTCTCTCCAATATATACTCGTGAGTCCAATTAGAAACCCTTTTTGGTGAAAATGTTTCTCTAGCTTTAACCAGAACTGTTCATCAAATTCTGCCCTTGGTTCAAGTACATGGGATTGGGGGTTGTAATGAAAAACTCCTCCGGAATTATTATTTTCTTTAATCGGAGGCAGAACGAGATACGCTTCCGTGGGATGCAGGTTTCCACTTGAGGGGTTCATTCTGAGTGCCCACGAGGTTCCTGAGTAAGATTTCCAGGCGGAGAGTCCCATGGACAGTTCCAGAAGGTGTGCTATATTTGTAAAGGAAAATGGTTGGAATCTATTATTATTCCTTGCAAATAAGTCGAAATAATTTGCGTCTGAAACAGCATCTGAGAAAGGAAGTTGAATAGGACTTGATCCATCATAGCTTCTAAATGGATCCGGCTCTGTCGCCCAATCGAGATAACCTGCAGAATTTGCCGGACGATTCGGAAGATGTTTTGTTCTCTCGTGATATTCAATCACACGTTGAGAATGATTTTTTGTATTCAAGAACCTGGCTCCTTTCGGCAAGTAAGAATCGAATTTAGCGATGAGTTATTTTATGGACAATCCAGTAGATGTTTGTTCCTATCGCCATAATCAGGAGAAACCATATTATCTGATTAAAGATCACGGATGCGAGCATTATTATATAAAAAAAAATCCTTATTGTTCAGCTTGCCAAGCAACTCTTTTGTACCGCTATCTTTTTTACTTTCACTACTAAAATAAGTGGTTAAAAGGAGTGAAATTACAATACCCATCGTCGCAAGCAAACCTGCTACGATAGTGAGGCCGGAACCATTTGTTTTGTAGATTGCAATAGTAATTTATACGTTAGAAATGGTTGGTTGATTTCCTGTTGACGCGTATACTTCATTGTCCAGTACGATATGCAAAAGATTTCCTGGTTGGAGTGAACCCACCATTGGCAGAGACCCAAGATTCATCAGCAGATTTCCGTCACCTTCAAGAATAATTGTTTTCTTTGATGGCTTATTTAATGCTACTCCCATGCCTATTGATGAGGCCATTCCCATAGAACCAATCATGTAAAAGTTTTCAGGCCTATCTCTTATTGTGAAGGCTTCTCTGCTTATCAAACCGTTCGCGCAGACAACCAGCTGATCGTCCAGTAATTCTGTTATTGTCGTTATTGCTTCTCTGTAATTCATTCAATTATTCCTTTTTTTAAGAAAAGGACCAGAGGCTCTCTCTTTTTGGTGACCAGTTTATATGACATATTTATGAGGACTTTGATATTGTCATGGTTAAAGTCATGGTGCGGAATGCCAACCGTATCGAGGAGTTTATTGCATGTCCTACCCATCACCAGATGCTCTGGTGCGTCCTTACCTTCAAACCCACGCCACGTGACTATTAATAAGCAAGGGAGCTTGTAGATGAGGTTCAGGGAAGTTAGGGTATTTAAACATTGGCAAAGCCCTGAGTTTTGCATTAAGACCACTGGTATCTTCCCTTACAGTTGGTATATAGGTTACATCAGGCCTGTCCGTAAGATTTGTAATCAGATTGCCAATAATAGAACAGGGAACACCAGTGAAAAAATCGTAACCTGCGTTTATTAATTCCTGCGCAAAGTCTTCAGATGTATGCATTTATGTAATAAATTAATTTTGTATATTAAAAAATTCATACTAGAGCATAAACGATACGGAAACGCGTGTCAATATCCAGAATTTTTAATCCTAGAAAATTTAAATAACTTTTTTTCTTGTAACTGCACATATAATTATATGAATGTTGTTTCATATAGTACAAAAAACAAGTTTACAATGTTTTTGCAATAAGCTATAAAAATTAAGATATGAAGAAGAATACCGAAAAACCAGAATCACTCTTCTTGAATAATGAAAACATATGTATGGCCATTGACCTTTATCAGTTGACCATTGAATATCCGGTAACGATCAGTAAAAGGTTGAAACGGATTAGGGATAAAATATCCGTAGGGGCACGTTGATACGTGCCCTTGTACACCGTATTCGCAGGTATTGAATTCAGAAATATCATAGTGCCAGGAAAAAGGGTACGATGCTTAATACCCCTACGAAACGTTATTTAAAAATATGGTTTAATCAAGGATACCGTGGTATAAATATATCTTCGTTAGTCAATTATGAATAATTCAGTCCATACAATTCCGTTTATAAATTTGCTATTGGCTTTCATTCCGGCTATAGCCGTTGTCGGGATCCTCTGGAAATGGGGGCTTGGTTACGGAAACTCGCTTTATGCCATTTTCCGGATGCTTATTCAGCTTCTGTTGATAGGGTATTTTTTAATCTTTATTTTTAAATCTGATAGCTATCTGATCGTTGTCGGTGTTCTGGCCGTTATGCTTTTTGCGTCGAGCTGGATCGCTTTACGAACAGTAAAAATCCCTCGCAGGGTATTGTATCTGAAATCATTTTGCTCTATTTCGCTTGGTGGAGGTATAATTTTATTACTGATAACTCAAGGCGTTCTCAATCTGCAGCCGTGGTATCTGCCGAGTTATACTATCCCACTTGCAGGGATGATTTTTGCCAACGCGATGAATAGCGTCAGTATTGCGGTAGAGAGGCTGGACGCTGAAGTAGAGAGGGACGTGCCGTATGAAAAGGCACGTGTCATTGCACTTCGCACCTCTCTTATACCTATTACAAATTCCCTGTTTGCGGTAGGCCTGGTTTCCCTGCCCGGGATGATGACAGGGCAGATTTTGTCAGGGGTTTCACCGTTTATAGCCGCAAGATATCAGATCATGGTGATGTGCATGATATTTGGTTCAGCAGGTATTTCGTCGGCCTGTTTTCTGACGTTGGTCAGGTCCCATTTTACAGAAAAAAATACGTAGGGGTACGATGCTCGTGCCCCGATATTCAACAATGAATAGGAGAGGTTATGTCAATAAAGGAAAATTTAGAAAAAGTAAATCAGAAAATAGCTGATGCTGCTTTAAGGGTTGGTAAGAAGCCGGAAGATATTACATTGGTTATGGCCACAAAGACTGTGGATGTAGAACGGATACGAGAGGCCGTTAGAAATGGTGGTCATGTTATTGCGGAAAACAAGATCCAGGAAGCTCTGAAAAAATATGAGGTATTGAAAGACGAGGATGCAGCCTGGCATTTTATTGGACATTTACAGACCAATAAGGTGAAAGACGTATTGAAATTCGCGGACATGATTCATTCCGTGGACCGGATGAGTCTGGTTGAGAAATTAGATAAACGTCTTATGAGTGAAGGCCGTTCAATGGACATATTAATCCAGGTTAATACCTCTTATGAAGAGAGCAAATATGGAGTTTCCCCTGAAGAGGCAATTTCACTGGTAAAGGAAACGTCACGGTACGATACTCTGAGAATCCGCGGGTTAATGACCATAGGTCTTTTTACCAGTGATGAGGTGAAGATTCGGAAGTGCTTCAAGTTATTAAAAGAAATTCATGACTCCGTTGTCAAAGAGGGTATTGATGGTGTAGAAATGAAGTATCTTTCTATGGGGATGTCCGGAGATTACCACATCGCCATCGAAGAAGGAGCTAATATGGTGCGTGTAGGAACGGCTATCTTTGGCGCCAGGGACACTCCGGATGCTTATTACTGGCCTTCAGAGAAGGTAGATAAATAGCGGTGTATGTAAATTATTGATAAGATGTTTAAATCATTCCGAGCCAGGAACACGGCGTATTCGCTTCGGGTATGACCATCTATCTGCTTATTATGCCTTTCGCACCATTTTTTTTCATCTCTTCTATATCTATTTTTACGATCTGTTTTTGTGGAAATATGAATTTTCCGATTTAATTATTGCTGATTGTGTAATCAGGAATTCTTTTTTTTGTCGGTGAGATGTAGGCCGCACTCCTTATGGTCGTCTTCAAGCTGATGGTTAAACCATCGCCAACGACCCGCACGGCGTGTTTCGTGAGGTCCAATGGGAGTTGTGCAGATAATGCATCCAAGCGAGGCATAATGCCATCCATCCCTTTCCATTTCAAGCAGTTTATGTATAGGCACATTATTAGTCCTGGCGTATTCCTTTACCTTTTCTTCTGTCCATGCAATCAAAGGCGTTACTTTGAGCAGGGGACGTTCCTTCCCGTCCTGTTGTGTATGTTGAATAATTTCCAACCGCTTTACTTGGGATCTGGCTTTAGATTGATCGGCCCGTAACCCGGTAATCCAGACATCAAGAGTATCAAGGATTTTATTATTTGGATCCACTTTGCGTATCTTACAGCAATGCTCCTGTTTTGCCTTGCTATCAAAAAAGATCATTTCTCCATGGTCACGTACCATCTTATTAATTGCAACAAAATCAGGTGCCACCTTTTCAATTTTGATGTTGTATCTTTTTTCCAACTCACGGAAGAGATCGTATGTTTCCGGGAAAAGGCGAAGAGTGTCCACGGTGTAAACACGAGGGTTTGAAATGCCGGCACGAATTACCATGTCGATTAAGGCTACTCCCGTCCATTGTCCACTGGTACCAATCGCAGCACGTTTCCCGAATATGCGAAACAATTCTGCCATTAATTCACCCGGATCGGGTATTTGTTCCAGCTTATCAACAAGTTTTTGGTCAATATTTATATTATCCATTTTTGGTAACTGCATAATATCAAGTTTATACAATAATTGCCAAATTTTATTGATTTATATACCGAATTGTACTATTAAATGCTTATAAATTATGTGTTTTTGATAAGTTATGACATTTTATGCTGGCAAATACAAAGTACTTGAAAACGCTGGAAAATAATTGTCTGTGTTTATCTTTATTCTAAAATATGCGGGAACCAATTTATGAAGATATGTCTGGCTCAAATAAATCCAACCGTAGGTGCATTTAAGCAAAATGCAGGAAAGATCTGTAAGTCTATAAATGCAGCCAGGAAGAAGGGGGCTGATCTGGTTATATTTCCGGAGATGAGCGTTGTGGGTTATCCGCCGAAGGATTTGCTGGAACTTTCCGGATTTGTAGATAGTAATCTAAAAGCGCTGGAAGATGTAAAGAATAGTGTTACAGGTATTTCCGCTATTGTAGGTTTTGTTGACAGAAATGTAGCACAACGTGGCAAAGCTTTATATAACGCAGCGGCATACATAAAAGAGAGGGAAATTGTTTCCAGGCATTATAAATCGTTGCTTCCTACCTATGACGTATTTGACGAGGATAGGTACTTTGAGCCGACGCATGATATTTCAATAGCAAAGATATCAGGCAGGAAATTTGGTATTTCGATTTGTGAGGATGCCTGGGGGGCAGATGTAGTCTGGCCGGGAAAGATCCATCACAAAGATCCTGTTGGATGTATGGTGAGGCAGGGTGCGGAGATAATTATAAATATTTCAGCGTCACCTTTTACTATTGGTAAGCAGGATGTACGGCTGAAGATGTTGACGGGTCACGCAAAGAGGAACAATGTGCCAATTATCTTTGTGAACCAGATTGGAGGGAATGACGATCTGGTATTTGATGGAAACAGCCTGGTAATTAATAAAAAGGGGATTGTCGTAGACCGGGCTTCAGGATTTGAAGAAGATTTACTCATGGTTGAGTTCAAGGGTTCAGACTTAACCGCAGGGGAGAGTAAATCAAGGCCGGTCAAAAAAGAGACTCGATACGCGTCAGGTGAGGGTGATATTGAATCGGTCTATAAAGCCTTAGTTCTGGGTACGCGGGACTATGTCAAAAAATGTGGATTCAAAAAAGCAGTAATTGGCCTCAGTGGTGGAATAGATTCTGCCGTTACAGCCGTAATCGCAGTTAAAGCTCTTGGCAGGGACAAGGTGCTCGGTGTTACAATGCCTTCAAGCTTTTCATCTAAAGGTAGTGTAGAAGACTCCAGAGTGCTGGCCAAACGGCTTGGAATCAACTGTGAGTTAATACCGATAAAGTCTGTTTACAATGCGTATACAAAGACCTTGAGCGGCATTTTTGCAGGGCTTCCATTTGATGTTACAGAAGAAAATCTTCAGGCAAGGATAAGGGGTAAGATCCTGATGGCCATCTCAAATAAACACGGATATTTTGTTCTGACAACCGGCAATAAATCAGAACTTGCAGTTGGCTATTGTACTCTATATGGTGATATGTGCGGCGGACTGGCAGTCATATCCGATATTCCCAAGACCATGGTATATGACCTGGCGGAATACATTAACCGAAGAAAAGAAATTATTCCTACTGAAACTATCGAAAAACCTCCGTCAGCAGAATTACGGCCGAATCAAGAAGATCTGGACTCATTGCCTCCGTACGATGTCCTGGATGGAATACTTAGGGCCTATGTCGAGGAATCAAAGGATGTCGGTGATATCGTAGGAATGGGTTATGATGAGTCGCTTGTTAAAGATATTATCAGCAAGGTTGATAGAAATGAGTATAAGAGAAAGCAGGCGGCTCCGGGGCTCAAGGTTACGACAAAAGCGTTTGGGACAGGCAGGAGGATGCCTCTTGCACAACGATACATAAGATAGTAATATGTTGAGGAATAGGCGTGTTTAAGGTTAAAGAAAATGGGATAGATCAGTCCTATTACGATGAGATTTTGACGTTTATAGAGATACAACAGGGCGAGTATTTTGGTGAAGATGATATCATACGTCTGGAAGATGATTATGGAAGGGTATCATCTGAGCCAGGGCCAAAACCCCTGCGGCACATTTGTTGAACCTATATTGAAACAATAACAACAGTATGAGACATGAAGCGCTGTTTTATCAAGCAGAAGAGGGCAAGAAGGTTAGTTGTCATTTGTGCCCGCATAGATGTGTTATAGCCGATGGTAAACTGGGTTACTGTGGGGTCAGGAAAAATATAGATGGTAAGCTTTTCTCGATGATTTATGGGAGGGTTTCATCGGCATGTGTTGATGCGATTGAAAAGAAGCCCTTATACCATTTTTTCCCAGGTAGCCACACTTTTTCGATTGGTTCTCTTGGATGCAATATGCGATGTGGCCATTGTCAAAATTGGCAAATAGCTCATTCACGTATTGATAATAGTGACAGAGATACATCCTATATTTCTCCGGAAGAACTGGTACATCGTTCTGTGGAAAACGGATGTAAAGGAATTTCATGGACTTACAACGAGCCGACAATCTGGCTTGAGTATGCAATTGACGGCGCAAAATTAGCGAAGGAAAAAGGGCTATACACAGTTTTTGTGACAAACGGTTATATAGAACCGGACGCATTAGATGCAATCGGGCCGTTTTTAGATGCTTACAGAGTTGACATTAAAGGTCTTGACAGTTACACGGCAAAAAATTCATCAGGGACTGATATTAAGGTAAGTGATGAATTGCAGGATTCCAGGCATTGTTTCTATAGAGACGTTACCGGTATAAAGAGTGTAAGGCCGATTTTAGACGCAACAGTCAGGGCAAAATCAAAATGGGATATGCACGTGGAAATTATAACCAATGTCGTACCCGGTTATAATGATGGCATTGAAGAGTTACACGACATTGCCGGATGGATTGTGAAAAATCTTGGGGACGAGACACCATGGCATGTGAGCAGATTTCATCCATATCTTGAGTTGTCACACGTACCGTCTACACCGGTTTCCACGTTAGAATCAGCCAGGGAGATAGGAATTGAAGAAGGTCTCAAATATGTTTATATAGGAAATGTTCCCGGACACGAGTGGGAAAATACGTATTGCCATCGCTGTGGGAAAATGCTGATTGAAAGGGCTGGTTTCAGTATTAGAACATTTGAAATAAGGGATGGAATGTGTACAAACTGTAATACTGAGATTCCTATTGTTGGCGGTTTTGGATAGAACATGGTTCCGTTATATATTTTTTATAACCTTCTTTCTGATGGAAAACGCAGGTAGTTATAGAAGATTGCATTAAGACGGTGGATACAGTAAAATGAGATTTTAAATAGCGGTCGATATGGCATGACAGGTAGATACATTTATAGAATAACTGAAAAATTATTTTGAGGATTTATGTATGCTTAAAAAACAATCTGTAATAGCATTAATTACCGATTTTGGTTTACAAGATGGATATGCGGGTGTGATGAAGGGTGTAATTGCCAATATCAACCCATCCGCAAATGTGATTGACATTAGTAATAACATAGAGCCTCAGAATGTATTTCAAGCGGCTTATGTCCTTAACAGCTCATATGCTTATTTCCCAAAGGGGACGATCCACGTGGTTGTCGTTGACCCGGGAGTAGGGAGTGCGAGAAAAATTCTTTGTTTAAAAACTGAGAATTATATGTTCCTTGCACCTGATAATGGAGTGCTCTCGTTTGTTATTGCACAGGAGGAGTCTGCGTCGATCAGAGAAGTCACTAACGGTAAGTTATTCTTGCCGAAACTCAGTAATACATTCCATGGACGTGATGTCTTTGCGCCTGTAGCCGCACATCTATCCAAAGGGGTTAACCGTAAGGAGTTTGGTGAAAAAATTGACAAGATAAATAAAATTGATTTGCCAAAACCTATTCTTTCTCCCGACGGGAAGTTAACTGCCGAAATTATATATGTGGATAGTTTTGGTAATCTTATTACTAATGTTAATAAGGAAGTTATTGACAGGATGAAGGTTGAGACGGAAAGAGTGCCAATAACTATGGGTAGGAGGAGGATTAACGGTATCTGTAGTGCGTATACAGATGTTGGAGATAACGAGGCGTTGGCAATATTTGGGAGCTCTGGTTATCTGGAAATATCAGTGAATCTGGGTAGCGCCGGAGATGTCCTAAAATTAAAAAAAGGCGATAAGCTGATTTTAGGAAATTAATAAGGATTCAGCAGTATGAAAGACTGATTTATGGAAAAAGGTGTATTTGTAACGGGAAGTGATACCGGAGTTGGTAAGACTGTCATTGCCGGCGCGATAGCTGCGGCAATAAAGGCGCATGGTCTTGACGTAGGTGTCATGAAGCCGGTTGCATCAGGCGCAAAGGAGATTGAGGGTAAACTTGTCTCTGAAGATGCCGTGTATCTGAAAAAAATAATTGATAGTACTGACGATGATGATCTTGTGAATCCAATCCTTTTCAAACTACCAATAGCTCCAACGATGGCGGCATTAAATACCGGTGTTCCGATCGATATTGACATAATATTGAAAGCGTACGAAGAGCTTACGAACAAGCATGATTTTGTCGTTGTGGAGGGAATTGGCGGTCTCATGGTGCCCATTGATGCTACCATTTTTGTTGCTGACCTGGTTCTTAAGATGGATCTGCCACTCGTAATAGTGAGTAGCGATTATCCGGGTACAATAAATCATACCCTTTTAACGGTTGAATATGCTAAAAGCAGAAATATTCGAATTAAGGGAATAGTGATAAATATGTTGAAGAGTGGTGATGATCTTGTCCGGGAAATAGAGAAATATTCTTCTGTTCCTATTCTCGGGACTATTCCTTTCAAAGAGAATATATCTGTTGAGGATTGCGTATACGGTGAGATCGTTGAAGACTTTCGCAGGGAAATAAACGTATCAAAGATAATGAGAAATTAGACTTAGGAGATTTTTGATACAAATAGTAAGTGAAATAATGAAATAAAACATAATTGACATTTTTTTGGGTTCTTGATAACATATCCAGCCCTTTTATAAATTAACTCGGATAGAGAAAAAGTTAGGAGTCTTAAATTAGATGAGTACGGATGCTATTTTAGCACCTTTAAAAGATCAAATGCGCGAGGTAGAGGAGCGAATTTACAGTGATTTGTCTCCGGCGGACAAGCGCCTTTCGGATTTAGTATTCCATATCAGCAAGATACAGGGTAAAAGATTGCGTCCGGCACTGCTTTTACTGTCAGGTCAATGTTCAGGCGGTTTAATCCCGCAACATATTGATTTAGCAGTAGTTGTGGAGCTTATACATACGGCAACCCTTGTACACGATGACATTATTGATGAAGCAGTGGTAAGAAGGCACATCGAGACGATGAATACAAAATGGGGGAGCAAGATTTCCATTTTGTTTGGTGATTATCTTTTTTCACGGGCCTATACCATACTTTCCGCTCTCGATTCCCAAATGGCAACGCTCATAATGTCCCAGACCATTAATATCCTGTGTGAAGGTGAAATGGTCCAGCTCTTAAGATGCTATGATGCCGAAGTTACAGAATCTGAATATCTGAGTATTATAGAACGCAAAACGGCTTCTCTTTGCGCTGCCAGTTGTAAATTAGGAGCAATCTCTGCCGGGGCAAATAAGAAGCAGATCGAGGTACTTACCAATTATGGTTCAAAGATCGGAATGGCATTCCAGATAATAGACGACTGTCTGGATGTTGTGGGTTCAGAGGAGAAAATGGGAAAACCAATGAACTTAGACGCCCAGATTGGCAAACTGACACTGCCATTTATCAGGCTGGTTGATAAACTCCCGACAGATCGCAGAGAAAGTACACTTGAACTTATCTTCCAGAACAATAGTAAAGACTCAAAAGCTGCAATAGCTGACCTGCTTGCAGAACATGATGCTGTAGACTACGCATACGAAACCGCAAGGCAACTGGTAAAGGATGCGCAGGATGAACTATCCATCATTCCGGATTCAGTTTATAAAACCGCACTCTTGGAATTAGGTGATTACGTAGTTAAGCGAGATAGGTGAGACCCAAATCAGCTTTCTACAGCACCTCCCGGCTTCTTCCATAAAATAAACTTCTGTTCTTATTTCAATAGATCTTCACGTCTTTATAATATTACCAGTCATAAATCTAAACTTCTTTATGTCCGTATCTTGTTTCATAACCTCTTAATCTACTTACACTTCTACTAAAATAGTTTGACATGCTGTAGGAAATAGATTAAGTTTGCATCTGTTATTAATTTTGAAGTACAAATTGGAGGTGATTTAAAATGTTTAGTATTCCAATTGGGTGGTTTGGTATTCCGGGTGGTTTTGAGTGGATTATTATTCTGGTTGTTGCTTTGTTAATATTTGGAAAAAGGCTTCCTGGCACTATGAGGTCCATTGGAAAAGGATTTGTGGAATTTAAAAAGGGTTTAAAGGGCGTCAATGATGGGGTTGATGAGGTGAAGGAAGATATTAAGAATATTGACAAGGAAGATGTTAACGTAAAATGATTGTTATTTGTTTAAATAAAGAACAACCAACTTGCCATATTATCTGTCATTCCTGTGGTTTCAGCCTGCCCGTCAGAACGACGTGTCGGGCTGGCAAGCCTGAACCAGCCAAAAGCGCACTGTCGTCTATCCTCATCACTCACCTTATTATTTCACAAGCCACCTGAAATATCTCACCTTGATCGGGTCGACGGAACGGTCGACGATTGCAATGAGTCTTTTTTCCGCAAATACATTTGACATTGCTTCATCCGTTATCTGCGCCGTGACATAGACCGTGAAGACATTTGAACGTGTCGTGATAAGGTTTGAGATTGAACGGAACAGTTTTTCCCTATTCCATTTATTCCCTGGAATACCAGTAAAAACATTTGCTACTTCTCCTATGCTTGTAAATGTTCGAGCTCCGATAATTGCACTTGCTTCACTAGTACCTATGTTTGGTAATGACTGTAATACCTCAGAGGGAGCTGTATTGACATTAATCAAACCGGGAATGCGGTACTCAGGACCGTCAAGATCGCCTGACTGAGAACCTGTATCGGCAGAATCCGTACTACCGTCTCCATCATTATCAATACCATCCATAGACGGGTCTGAGACGGTGAAGTACTGTAGTACATTCGGGTATGCGATAGTGTCATCAACCTTAAAGCTTGACCACTGACGTCCTCGATGAATGAAGCCTAAGTACCCTTTGTTAGAAAATCTCCTGTTTGCTATAAAAAAGCTGGAAGGGTATGTAGCTCCATCCCAACCATCATCATTATCGACAGCCGGGAGATTGTCATTCGGCAAGCCCATGGAATTTCCTGTTGTTGCCCAACTCCATGGGTCGAGTGGATCTCCAGTAGTTAAAGGTATTGGCCTTGGGTCATTTAACGATCTGGTATCATTATCACCTGCACTTCCATAGCCTGTAACCTGCACATCAATACCGTTATTATCCCTTAATCTTAATTCTTCACCGCCGGAATCAAGGTTGGTGATAGTGGGCTCAACTTGGTCTACTCCTGCAGCAGCGGAATCTCCTATAACATAGTAACCGCCAGCTGGAACGGAAGCAGCAGGAAGTGCAATAATAGTTGTACCTGCATCTAACCTAATCGTCCAGCCGCCTGTTGTCGGCAGATTTTCATCGTATGGGTTATATAATTCGATAAATTTAGGATTACTGCCTGACGGCTGTGCCTCTACTTCATTTATGTATGGAGTTCCTTTGTCGACACCATAGTATGTAAAACCTGAAGAAACATCTAAATATGTCGTTGAAGTGCCATCAGAATCAATAAAGTCCTTTATGTTGACCGCCATTTGCTGACGTTCGACATCCGGTACTCCTCCCGCAGTCAAGACATCTATGAGCATCTTTACCTTTATGTCAGAATCATAATAGCCGCCAGTGTACGAACCTTCATTATTTACCAGTGTATTGATATTTAACTTGGTCGTAGATGTACCACTATCCAGTAGATAGGGTGGGCAGAGTATTGTATCGGTAGAATAGGTAGTTAAATAGCCTTTAAAAGCACCCTGATCTTCTGGAGAGATCCCTCCCGTAGTGAATTGTTCTTCCAGCTTGCTCTCGTATGATGAGGTACCCATGATTTCCGCCTCTGAAAGAATTCCAAAAGGGAAATCATCACCATGCGGAAAAATTGAGTTGAATTCATTCGGTTCATCTGTATCTTCTAATACTTCGTCAACAATTGAATCTCCGTCATTGTCAATCCCGTCATTTTGAGGATCAGGAATTTTTCCAGGATCATCGTTT
The DNA here is from genome assembly GCA_024654465.1 of Candidatus Scalindua sp. GTDB lineage: Bacteria > Planctomycetota > Brocadiia > Brocadiales > Scalinduaceae > Scalindua. Next base: position 616 of record JANLHC010000184.1, on the reverse strand, counting down.
CCAGTGGTACCCGGAAGTATGTCAGTTCCGTGTCTTGCGCCAATAATAAGATTTGCAATGGTGGTCCCATTGCCTACTTCTCGTTCGATTAAATCGGATAGATCAATTTCAAATGTAGACCAGCCTTCGTTAGAAGTGTGTGAGCCACCACCAGCTTTGTTTCCGGTTACGTTTATGTTAACCCTTGCCTCTCTATCATCGGTTATCAGTACGGCGTACCTTGCCCTGAGATTGCCGGGAAGCCTTATGTCTGCGGTTGAAGCGGATGCCGGGAAGTATATCCATTGAGAATCGTTTGTAGTGTCGCCGTCATTATCATAATCAGTACCAGAAAAATCTCCACCACCTGGCATCCACGTCTCACCTGACCAGTCGTAGTTTTCATCATAAAAATCTGGAGGATCGCTGTCATATGCAGTTGTATCAGTTCCAAACTTATCCAGTCGTAGTACATATATCGCGTGTTCCAGTCCGGCCTTCGCGATCTTCTCACATTTTACACTGTCGGTGTAATTTCTCGTGGCCCTGGTTTCTATTCGTGACAATGTGGCGAACGTAATCGTCATCAGTGAAAGGATTGTCAATACGCCGATAATAACTACCAGGACATAACCAT
>JANLHC010000182.1 GCA_024654465.1 Candidatus Scalindua sp. | reverse complement strand
TCATATGACAAAGTAGTGAATTTTGTATTATATTTATGTTATAATGTTGCAATAAAATGAAAGCTTTTGTGTACTCTGCCTCAGACAAATTATTCCGATTATACATAAGTATAGAGCAAATATGAATCTAGAGAGCGCAATCAAGATAGTAAGAGAATATGGAAATATTCTGAGTGAACAACCTATTAAAAATGTTCAGGGCCGATTTATGTCATTATTGCCATATGACAAAGACACTATAAAAGAGGCGATTAAGGTTGAGCTAATGTATGTCGGTACAGCAGAGCCGAGAGATCATAAAATGTTCGGGACTCTTCAGTTGGGTTTCCTGCAGCTCGCCAGTTTTCTTCCTGATGGTGAAGTAGTGCCTGCGTTTGACGTTGGAAACGCCCTTGAATCAGACGATGTCTGTCACCACTATTTCCAATACCTTGACAGAAGTGAAAAGGTAAGCAACCATATTTTGGAACAGACGAGTATATTGGTAAATGAACTTGACAAGTTTTGTCAGGACAACGGATTATAGCAGAGGGCAGAAATTTTTATTCTTTTGTGTTAATATGAGTGAGTTATGGATATTGAAAAAACCTGGGAAAGAGCTCTCAAATATACAGAAATAATTAGGCCACGTGTAAAGCCTCTTGATACCTTTAAGACTACCCATTTGCCATACATCTTTTTGGCTGAATCCTCAGTCAATCTGGGAGATTGCGTGGTTCGTAAGGGAGAAATATTGGTGGAAAGGCCTTCGATCTTTCTTCCGCCGGGTTCACCTCAGCTTGATGGGTTTGATTTCAGGGACGGTTCCAGGCAGCAGCAGGAGATGATAACCAATTTTTTTCTTGTTCGCGGCATCGAGTTCCCATCCTATAAATACAATAATAAAACATATTCACTTGATATTTTTGAAGGCAGGCTTAGCCGGGCAATCGAGAAATACACGCAGGAACTGCAAAAAGAAGAAAATGTTACTTCCGGTCTTATCATTGGCCCGGAGGATTGCTGGCAGTTTTCTGTTTTTATCTTTATCTGTACGCAAATCTTACGCTCCGCAGATAATGATATGAAGAGCATCATGAATAGATGGAACAGATATGGGTAAGAAAAAAGATAAAAGTAACAAAAGTTTGAAGTGAACCAATGATGGTATTATCCTTCAATAATAAGAAGCAGTCCGCAGTCAGGACATTCCTTTGCGTCCTTACCGACATCGTGGCCGCATGCGGGGCATTTGTCCTGATCAGCCCATTCCTGAGATTCTCTGAGTTCCGGGTGTACGGTCATGTAATATTCATCAATACTGTCATGTGCCGCCTGAACATCCTTTTCGGCAACCAGGAGAATGAATCGGCAACCACACGTTCCCGCACTGCATCCCGGGGCGAGTGTCATACCGGAAGCAATATCATTCCCGGTCAGCATGTCAGCCAACTCCTTGATCCAGTCCTGATCACCCTCCTTGACTGCCACCCATTCAGCATGACCTTCTTCCGGATTTGGTGTTTCCATATCTCGATACCTCTTTATAATCTGAATAAAATTCTGTTTTTCAACCGATAATATATAAATTATTCTGCTTCATGAAGCAATATCTAATTTCTGCTTTAATCATGGTAAGGGTTTCAATAGTCTCTTTATAACCTGCATAGCGAGCATGAGTAAATGGCCATCATGATTTTTAATTGATTCTATTAAAGCGTTATCGCCGCCTTTGTTTCCTGCTATCTTCTCCAGTTCGTCTTTTATCTCCTCATCAGATTCTCTGCTTTTAATTTTGTCCAGTATATTACATACTTCTGATATATCAGAATCTTCCAGGGAATCCCTCAGTTTTGATATCAGTATCTGTATATTATCGCCTGCGACAGTACCCATTCGTTTGGCAAGGTTCCTGTCCACCAGCTTTCTCTTGATCATCTCATCTACCTCTTCAAGTTTGTCGAAGTGGATCCCCGCCTCTTTCTCCCATGACTCAAGCTGTTCGATTGATAAAGCCATTTCTATTTATTCCATCCTTTCATTTTATTATATTTTATGAATGCGTCAGGTAAGTATTCGATGATGTCGGAAGCGATCATTGATAGTTCTCCCTTTTTATTTGCTGCAATATCACCTGCCAGGCCATGGATGTATACGCCAAGCTGTGAGGCGTCAAACGGATCATATCCCTGGCCGATTAGTGATGCAATGATTCCTGTAAGGACGTCACCTGCGCCGGCTGTTGCCATTCCGGGATTACCCGTACGGTTTATGTATACTTTCCCACTGTCTGCAACTATCGTTTTATCACCCTTTAATACCAGGGTGAGCCTCTTTTCGTTACTTAGTTTTTTCCGGATTGATTGAACAAACTGCGTGGCCGTGTTCAGTCTCTCTTTTTGCACATCCTTTGCCGAACCAAGACCTGTTAAGCGTGACATCTCTCCGGGATGGGGCGTTAATACTGCGTGTTTTTTTATCTTGTGCAATATCTTCACCTTATCCGAAAGTGCGTTAAGTCCATCAGCATCAATTACCATATCGCGGTCTATATTTTTTATTAACCAGAGGATGAGTTCTCTCGTCTCCGGTTCTTGAGAAAGGCCCGGTCCTAAGGCGACGACATCATGCGACTCACACAACTTTATGATCTCTTTTCTCCCCTTATTGGATAACGTAGACGCCTTTGTTTCCGGTAGTGGACATGTCATCACGCAGGTCAGTTTCACCTCCATTACAGGGTTCAGACTCTCAGGTATACCCAATGTAACAATACCAGACCCACTCCTCAATGCTGCTTTTGAGCAGAGGTATGCGGCTCCTGTCAAACCGGGTGAACCGGCAAGCACTAGCACACGGCCATAGCTGCCTTTGTGTGTGTTGTTTTTCCTTGGATTAAACTTGGGCAGTTTTTTAACTCGTAGCATAATTTCTCAATATAATCTTGATCAAAGCCAGCCTGATGGATTTAATTGTTTGACACTATTGAAATTTCTCCTGGACGGTCGCT
>JANLHC010000177.1 GCA_024654465.1 Candidatus Scalindua sp. | reverse complement strand
TTCGATCAATTGATATCTAGGCTTATCTCCCTGCCTGAAAAGAGTAAATCCGTCCAGATCATCTGCCATTTCTTCGTATACACTGTTAAGCATCTTGAAACTCGTAAACAGAATAAATGCCCTTCCCTGTGAGCAAGAGACAATGTCCTTTATGTGTTTTATTATACTATTTTCGAATTCATCAGGCTGCTGATTCGGATCCGGAATATTGTCAGGGATGTATATAATCGCGTTTTCTGCAAAGTTAAACGGAGATCCTATGGCTTTTTCACAATAGTCATCTTCGCTTGTTATGCGAGGATCAAATCCGTCCTGTTCTAAAGTAATGACAGGTTTTTTTGTGCCCGACTGCGTGCAGGCTGGAATCCCCAGTCTTCCCCTTATATACTTGAAACTTCCGTTTATAGAAAGTGTAGCTGAAGTAAGAATTACGGGTCTGGTCTTGCCAAATATCTGTTTCTCAAATTCCACGGCAACATTTATTGGCGCTGCAAGCAGGGAGCATCTTGTGTATTTATGGTTTAATGGCTCCAGCGTATTTGTTAATTGTAATGTGTCTGAGATTGATTCATAGCGAGATTTTTTTCTCTCAACCGCTGCCCAATAGACACTTTCTTTCATATCCTGATTCATGATAGTAGAAATATTTTTGTTAATTTCGCTGCACCGGTTTGCAAATGCATAAATTTCCAGTCTATCCTCGTCTGTTTTGACCTGTTTCGACAGAGACTCAAGCAGATCAAAAAGATTGGACAATGGCTTATCAAGATAGTTGGTTATGGTACTCTTTTTTCTAATCCGGGTGGTTTTATTGCCTGTACCGTATTTTTCGATAATCTCTGAAAAGAAAAGATCACTGGCAGAGCCGGCTTCTTTCAGTAGTTTTTCACTATCGCTTATGATACCCGCTTGTTTAGCTTGAGCCGATGTGTTGAATGAATCAAAAAGCCTTGTTATCAAGCCCTTCCCGGTTTTAGGGTTCAGGATAGAGTCGAGCATATATTTAATCCTGAAGTTTGAAATTTCTATACCGAAGTAACTGGTAGCTATATCTTCAAGTGTATGGGCTTCATCAAAAACAACGGCATCAAAATCCGGTAAAACCCGTCCGTCATTTGCAATGTTCGCAAAAAAAAGATGGTGATTTGTGACCAATATATGCGCTTTATACTCTTTTCTCCGTGCCTTGTTATAGTAACAATCGTCTTTAAAAGTACATTGTTTGCCAAAGCAGAGGTCGGACTCTCTACAGATCTTGCTCCATACTGCTTGTGAAGGTTCAAAGTCCAGCTCTGATCGTAGTCCCCTCTTTGCCCGTGCTTCCCACTGTATGATATGTTGAAATTCATTGAATTCTTTTTTAACGCTAAAGACACCGTGCATCTGCGCCTGGTAGAACCTCCTGAGACATAAATAATTCTGTCCGCCCATACAGAGAGTATATGAGAAGTCAAAGCAATCTGCCGGTTCGTGCTCCGGAGGAGAGTTGTTATCTCTTGCATCAGCAGAAGCATTAACAGACTTCAGGGCATTGCGAAGGAACGGGAGGTCTTTTTTTATTAATTGTTCCTGTAGTGTCTTGGTGTGCGTCGAGATGATAACCTTTTTGTTGTTCTTAACACTCCAGAATATAAACGGAATAAGATATGCCATGCTTTTACCTACTCCGGTGCCGGCTTCAACGATAAGGTGCTTATTTTCTTCAATGGCTTTTCCGATTGCAAGAGCCATCTCCATCTGTTGAGGCCTGAGTTCGTAAGAACCTAATTTATTTGCGATAACTCCGTTTTTCCCCAGTACGTCTTCAATCAACATGGTCTCAGGATAATTCAATTTCTTTGGCCTTGCAAATCCTTTTTGATAATATATAATCCCTCTCTGTCATTC
>JANLHC010000172.1 GCA_024654465.1 Candidatus Scalindua sp. | reverse complement strand
CTATCGTAATATACCGTTAAATCTCTTACCTCAAGTAGCACTTATGCGCCTCCTGCCAAGATAAGCCTCTATAACCTTTTCATCGTTAGTTACTTTTTCCGGAGTGCCTTCCGCGATTTTTTTGCCATAGTCCAGGACAATAACTTTATCAGAGACTCCAGTTACTACTTTCATATCGTGTTCAATAAATAGAACCGTCTTCCCTTTCGCTTTTAATGATTTCAATACCTCCAAAGGATGACAATTGGAATCGTTTCCGGGCCGTAGGTTATCAATCGAAGTCCGCCCAGAGGGCGCTAATTTAACATTAAGTAATTTCAAAATAGCCACGAGGTCACCAATTAGTTGTCAGTTGTCAGGCTACAAAATTTCTTAAAAAACGAAAAGATTTTGCTTACCTTTTTCCTTTCATTTTCCACTGTGAGCTTAGGGCTTGACGTCCCAGAACTTATAAATAGAATTTTTTGCACATAAGATTTCCCTCCAAAACTTAAGTATCGTTATGCTAACTGGAGTGAGAGATCCTCAATCCTCGAAGCCCTCATCTTTTTTATCCTAACATAAACTATCGTCTGTCCAGGCTCTTTATTGGCTTCAGCAAGTTCTCTATTTTTTTCCGCAAGTATACTGTCATAATCGGGAAGCAGGACAATCATAGCATTATCGGGTATTGCTTCTTCTATCTCCGGATGGTCAAGCAGGTATAATTCAAATTCCGTAGAAAGCTGCTGATTTTTTCTAAATAACTCTTCTTTTGTCATCTTTTTAGCCTCCTGAAATATCTATCCTTATATCTTTCCCAGTTTTCATTTATATCTTTATCTGCCACAGTTAATGCTTCATTCAAATCCAATGCCCCAAAAAGTATCTTTTCTTTGCTCCCATCAGGGTTTACCAGGTCTTTATGAGCAAATCCATGAGCAGTATCGTATCGCACAACTGGCATCCATTTATTTTCAATAAATATCTCATATTGAACTACAAATCCAGTCACTTTTCCTCCCTCTGTTAAATGCTCGTGGCGTTTTCTGTCTGTATCGGAAAGCATAAAGATATAGGTCTTCTTTGGCATAGTATATTTTTCTCAACAGGCATCTTCAATTTCAAGCGCTCCTGTTAACGGCAATATCGCTCCAATTTTTATTGCCTTCTCATGTTCCTGCTCCTTCTTCGCACAACCAAACATTCCAACAGAGATTACCAATTCCAGGATTAATATCCAACAAAGTGTCTGTTTAATAATTTATTACCTCTATTTTTTAAGGACTAAAAAAAGGGACTTAAGTAATTATTACTTTCTCTTCCCCGTCTGAAAAATTGCGGGTATGTCTTTTTATAGATAATTATGTCTGTAGACGTATGTGGTCGTTTCTCATAGATTATGTTTAGCAAAAAGATACATCAAATTACCTATAGGGGCAACTAAAAACTTTCTTCTAGAGTGGATTATGGATAGATAAAAAAAATCTCTGAAACCTCAAGAACTACTGAAAAGTACTTAATTTATTGCAAATTCAATTCATCCGTAAAAACAACTTCCGTATCAATCTTTTCTTTCAACTCTCCATCATCCAGGGCATCAAGCAGGCGAACATCATACGTTTTCAGTTCCGTCCGTCGGGACTTCAATGCATCGCTCTCTCAATCATCTGCCAAATAAGTTCATCATGCTAATTTAGTGTATAGAAAAAGTTATTTATTCATTCTTGAAAGGAAGTGATGCTTACATTATACTCCCTGTTTTAAAGAGTATTAGATTCTTAAAAAAATCCAAAATAGTTTACAAATACTTTAAGAAGTATTTCATAGTGCTGTATAGCCGCTCGCCTGAATGACAATGTCGGGTAGGCAACCAAGTTTGAAGTGCCTTAAGTGAACTAAAGTGCCTAAAGTTAAGAAAAATCCACGACTTTAGCTCACTTCAAACTTTAGGCACTTTTAACTTTTCCTGATACTCAAAAGATTTTCTAAAAAAAGAAGTTTTTATGGTGTAATAGAATAAAAAAGGAATCAGTATGCAGAATATAAAGATAGAATTTGATAATGCTCAACTGTCGGTAAAAGAGTTAGTAGAAAAAGGCATCGAAGGGAAAAGCGAACTCACCTCTATAATCCACAAAATTATTTTACGATTGAATGACGGCTATGATTTTGGGGTGGAGTTGGCTGAAGAATGGGTCCATTATTTAACTTTGCTTATTAATGGCTGCAGCAATAATTTATCAAATCCCTATTCTGATTTGGTAAATTACACCATTGAAACTCTTTCTGAGAGCTCAGAACATTTAACTAAAATTGAAACGATTAGAATACTTGACAAGACGCCTACTACACCGTTAGAGGAGACCAGCCTTAGCAACCTCCCTGTTACGGACAAGACAATATATGTTCTTGCGATAGGAGGTACAGATTCGACTTTTTATCGAGGACTGTCAAAATCGGATTTCGACATTTTTGCCAAAGAGTTATATTCTCCTGAATTATATTCTATCTTTAAAGATCATGGTTCTGAAGAATTTATTCCCAGAGGTTTAAGCGCGAAAAAAGATAGAGACGGAAACTATGTTTCTAATGTAGAGAGCATGATTATGCATGCCTACTGTTCCGGAATCCGACATGTTGCGGTAATCGCGAATTCCAAATCATGCAAACCGATTAATCAATACCTGAAAAAACGGTTTGATTATTTAAAAGATTTAAAGGTCATAGTAACCGTCCAACCTCTTTTACCGATGATCAAAGCATCCAATGACGCAAAAGAATTTAGTATCTCTAAAGAAAATGGCGGTTATCCCGGCGGGCACGGGCATGGTTTCAAATATTGTCTGAAAAACAGAGATATTCTAAATATAATAAATGAAGAAAATTTAGAGTTTTTTATATTTAGTAATGGTGATAATGCTGTTGTATTGAACTGGGGGGCAAACCATTTTATAATCGCAATTAATGAAATGAAGTCTTTAGCCGCAAACCCAAAATATAAGAATCTGCGAATCGCGTTCTTTATGGTCTGGGAATATTTAAGAAAAGGAGGATTCTCCTTTTTGCTGAAAAACAAGGTAACAGGTGATTATATTACGCAGATATTTGAAGCCGAACTTGCGGGAAAAAGTGGTGCAGATATTAAACAGTTAGAAAAATCCAGAGGCGCATATAATACAAACGTAGCGACTGGAAATATCAGAAATGTTTTGTCTCATTTTGATAACATTCCCATGGCTTTAAAGAAAAAGGATAAGGGTGGTTTTACTAATTATCTGTTTGAAGCCTCTTTAGCTACGGCTATTACTACACACCAGGATGCCAATGGTGTCTCGTCTTTTGATAATAATGCGGCGCTTAATATCTTAGGGCCTAAAGAGGCTAAATATCAACATTGGAACCATATCGCGACAAGAAAAAGAGATGACTTTTTCGCATTTTTCTCATCAATTTTTAAGATACAGACAAAAGTGACAAAATACGGAAAGGTGTTATTAATTGTTACGGATAGAGACGCAACACAAAACTATCCTCTGTTAAAGGGTAATTTTGTTGATAAAAATATATTAAATTCAAAAGATTTTTTTGAAATTTTCAACGATGCCTATGTAGACGTAGATGATTTCAGGGGTACTTTAACTGTCAATTTATTAAAAGAAAATGACAGATCTCAGGGAAGGATGAAGTTTGAAGGAGACATAAAACTGATTGGTACTGGAGAAATCCTTATAAATGTTCCTGCCGGAAAACTCTGGATTATCAAAAACAAAACAATTAACACCCAACATAATTTGTATAAAGTCGAAAAAGAGATAGATGAAGTCTGTTTCGATTAAAGCGAGAAAACGAATTATTACTTAGATTTCGAATATGCCGGGAAAAACATCCTCACCTCTTTACAATCCTCCATAAACCTAATCATGTATTAAAATTAGTATTGGAATTTGCTTGACCGTTGATGGTAAATAACTAAAATTCCATATATCTTTATAATATGTAAGACCTTGTCATTTCATACACTTATCTAACGTAATGTCCGAACTGCCGGGACCATTAAAGATTTTTGAATTTTCAAGAAAGGAATCTCTTGCTGCATTCTTCCTTATAACAACACTTTTAATCGGGACAGGGATCAAGTATGCAATAGATCAGCATTGGTGGCTTCCGGAGACTGAAGTTGTAGATACCGACACCGATCCTGAATCCATAAAGTTAAAGATTGACTTGAATAGGGCGGAATGGTACGAACTTATAATTCTGCCAGGAATTGGTGAGCAAAAGGCCAGGACAATTGTTGAGTATCGAAAAGAAACAGGTGCCTTTAAAAATATAGAACAATTGTGTGAGGTTAATGGTATAGGGATAGAAACGGTAAAAAGGATTAAAGACCTCGTTTTT
>JANLHC010000165.1 GCA_024654465.1 Candidatus Scalindua sp. | reverse complement strand
CTACCAACCGTGCTCTTTCCCGTACCTCTGAAACCGATTAAGACTATGTTCATAACATTTCCTTAACTACATTAGTCATTAATTCTACCGGGGGATCAATATTTGTCCAGAGTCTGAATTGCTCTGCCGCCTGGTTGATGAACATTGAGAGTCCATTAATCGTGTGGCATCCTTTACCATTTGCTTCCCGAAGGAGTCGGGTTTCTATTGGGTTGTAAACTGCATCAAAGACTATCATCCCTTCCTTTAGTATGTTATCCGGAACCGGAGTTTGATCGACATTTGGAAACATACCGATAGATGTAGTATTTATGAGGATGTCAGAATCGAGTTTGTGGATCTTTTTAAAGCTTCCAAATCTACATTTGACTTCATTAGACAGTTTTTCTGCGCGTTCAATGGTACGATTGAAAATGGTTATATCGCACCCTTTTTCTTTTAACCCAAAGGCAATTGCGCGTGCCGCACCTCCTGCTCCTATAATGGATATTTTTTTATTATTAAGTGTTTTATTGGCTTCCTTCAGGCTAGATTCCAATCCCATTACGGCTGCCATGCAGTCGGTATTGTAGCCTGTCAATTTTCCGTTTTGATTTACTATAGTATTAATCGCTCCAATTCTTTTGGCGGTAAGATCAATGTCATCCAGAAATGGTAAAACACTTTCTTTATGTGGAATAGTAACGCTGAAACCATGAAAATCTATTTTTCTGTATTCTTTCATGAAGGTACCAATATCTGTGATCTTCAGTGGAACATAGACGTTATTAAGTCCTTTTTCAATAAAGGCGGCGTTGTGGATGGCTGGGCTCATACTATGAGAAACCGGATTTCCTATAATGCCGTAAAGTTTTGTCTCTTTGTTTATATCTTTAAAGTGGTACATTTTTGAGAGTTCATTTACGGTTAGTTGTCCTGGTGCTGATTCTTTACCTTTTTCGAGAGAAGCGAATGTCAGTAAGCCCCCAAACTTGCTTGTAAGTATCCGGCTTATGTTTCCTAACTCTCCCATACAGAAAGATATGGCAGATACTTTCGCAGACTTTAAAAGTTCAAATATCCTGATATTATCAGTAATGTCATTTGCATATGTTACAATCTTTACAATATCAGGCTTATGTTGACAAATATCATTATATATTTTGCTTAAGTTGTGAGGAGTCTCCTTGAAGTTATGATGAGAAATAATTATCTTACTGCTGTTTCGTCTGGTAATTTGCTCGATTGAATCATATTCAATATCAACGTAATCTGCTCCCAGGTCAATGGCCTTTTGTAGCAGGTGTAATCTGTCTTGTTCACTTCCATTAAATTTGCCGCCTTCTCTTTCAGGCCTGTTTGTGATTATTACGGGTTTGGTTTTGCTCTGTAATATTTTCTCTATGCATGTTAATGCATTTTGTAATTCTGGGATGTAATCAATACGTAATTCGACTATATCAGCATATTTGGATGCCAATACCATTCCCGAAACAGTGTCTTCAGTACTTCTGGCAGTAATTGGGATGCAAATCATATTTATATAAAATGTTGTACTAAGTATTAGTTGATTATTATATTGTATACTTTAAAATAGTCAATCTTATGTATTTTCGTTTAGGTGCTTAATGGGGTGCAGTATACTAAAATTCCAAAAAAAACTGATTTTGGTCATTCGAACATTGTAATTTGATATTTGTTTGTTATTTATGATTTGAGTTTTGTAATTTATTAACTCCTGTTTGGTTATGGCTCGCCTTGGTTTGGGGGGGGGGGATTGATGGATGTAAGTGAAGCAATAAGAACGCGAAGGAGTATAAGGAAGTTTAAGCCTGACCCAATTCCGGAAGAAAAAATCAAACTTTTGCTTGAAAGTGCCAGATTGGCACCATCAGGGACAAACACACAGCCTTGGCGGTTTATAGTGGTTAAGGATGATGACACTAAAGCAAAGTTGCAAAGGGCGGCACATAATCAAAGACACGTTAAGCGTGCTCCCATAATAATTGTTTGCTGTGCGGATCTAAAGGCGTTTAGGGAATATCCGGAAAGAGTTGATGAGCTTATAGAGTCAGGCGCACTTCCTGAAAGAACGAGGGAAGTATTTATACCATACCTTGAGAAGGGTATGAGTACTGTTACAAAGGATGCCCTTATGGTTGCCGCAGCGGCAAATGTGGCTATAGCCGTTGAACATATTGTTTTGCAGGCAGTTGAGATTGGCCTTGGTACCTGTTGGGTAAGATGGTATGAAGATAATAAGGTAAAAGAAATTCTTGATATTCCTGATCATATTGAAGTAATGGCACTTTTACCGGTTGGAATTCCTGATGAGGACCCGTCTCCCAGGCCGAGGTTAAGTTTGGATAAAATAGTATTTAGTGAGAAGTACGGGGGAAAATATATTTAAAATTATATATATGGAAGCTCTAGAGTTAAAGAACGATAAGATAAAAAGCTTTTTCAATGACAGGTATGTCTGGCTACTCCTGATAATTTCTCTTTCAGTGAGAATATACTTGAGTTTTTTTACCTACGTAATACAGAATGATAGTGTCGCCTTTATGCAAAATGCAAAGTTTTTTGCAGACGGTGATTTTTTGAGTGGATTAGGACACGACTATCATCCCCTGTACTCACTAATTATGGCAGTAGTATACAAGGTTATTCCAAACATGGAATTGTCCGGCACTATTGTATCTCTCTTTTTTAGTACGCTAACGGTGATTGTATTTTATCTGATTGGTAAAAGTGTTTTTGACCGGAAGATATCGTTTGTCTCTGCTATCATATTGGCCTTCCATCCTTATGCTGTAAGATTTTCTGCAGACATCATCTCGGAATCTACTTATTTCTTTTTCTTCATATCAGCACTCGGTTTAGGTTATTTTGCGATAACAAACAGGAAACTCCTTTTATTCGCGCTGACAGGGATATGTTCCGCACTTGCCTACCTTACGCGCCCCGAAGGAATTGGGATTATTATCGTAGTCGCCTTTTGGTGTGCATTGAAAGATTGCGTTGAGATCAAGGTGTTATGGAAAGAGAAACTGGTGTCAATCCTTATCCTGGTTGTTTCATTTCTTGTTTTTTCAACACCGTATCTTGTTTTCATTAAAAAAGAGACAGGTTCATGGTCACTTACAAAGAAAAAGAACGTATCTGATCTGGCAGGGCTCGGAAAAGTGTTAGCGACTCTAAAAAGTGATCGATTGGTTAAAGAAGATAGTGGTAAGAGAATGGAAGTGACTAATTTGGCAGAGCCAGGAAAAGTGTTGGATGCTCTAGGAAATGATAGATTAGTTAAAGAAAGCAGTGATAAGAAAAAGAGTTATTGGAGAGATATTATAAAACAAATGACATCCGGAAAGTCAAATTTCAAAATACATCTGAATGGTATATTGCATGTTATTAAAAAGTACGTTAGCACATTTCATCCATTCTTGCTTATATTCCTTATAATTGGTGTGATAAATTGGACAAGAGTAGACAAAAAGAGGTTTTTTGGCATATATGTGACATCAATTATTTTATTCTACTTGATTATTCTGTACCGATTAAACCTGACCTATTTAGGTCATGGTGACAATATTTATCAGTATCCCAGTCGAAGACATTTGATGCCGCTGGTCATTCCGGCCGTTTTCTTTGTGGGATTAGGAGTTTATGCGGCTGGAGCGTGGATACATGAAAAATTTCATAATTGTCATTTTATTGTTGGTTTCAAAGAGTTGTTAAAAAGTACGTGGATAGTTCAGCTAATTGTATTGATTATTGTTGTCAGTGTTCTATTACCAAAAACATTAAAGCCTCAGCGTTTTGATAAGCATGGAATCAAGGTAGTCGGTCAATGGATTAAGACAAATTCTCGTAACCCGTCTCCTGTTATTTTGAGTGATTCTTCAAGGAATGCGTATTATGCCGGAGGAGAGCATGCCCAGATGTATGGAATTAATGATGCGCTGGGTGAGGCACAAGCAAGAAAGGCTGATTATATAATAATTATGCAAAGAGATTATGAAGTTATGGAAAAAGAGCTATTGCAGTATATAAAGGATAAGAAAATAACGTTAGCATATAAATATTCAGAAAAAAATTCCTTAAATAAACATAGTGTATTTTTGTACGAGGTTTTGCATTAGTAGTTATTTTGGCTTATAAGTACAATATGTAGTATGTTCGATAAAAAACTCTTGACAAATAATAGGTTTTTTTTAAAATTAGCGTTCATGCCGTGAACATGCAATGCTAGATGATTGCAGGGTTGATTGATTTTGGCGAGTTAAGAGAGTCTTCGTACAATGCGCGTTCATTGTGTGAACAAGGAAATGAGGGAATAATTTCCCGTATATTTTTAAAGTCGTTTTTAATTTTAAGATGATTCCGATGAAAGAAAAATCCGGTAATTTGGATATTAGAGAATTAGAGATTTTGGAAAGGTTAGAAAATAACGGGCATCTTACGCAGAGAGATTTGTCAAAAGAGGTTGGTATTGCACTGGGATTGGTGAACCATCTTTTGAAAAAAATGGTTACAAAGGGCTGGATTAAGATAAAGAATATTGATGCTAAGAAAATAAGATATTTAATTACTCCGGAAGGTGCCAGAGAGAAGTCTTCATTACTGTACAAAAGGGTAGAGAGTACGATTCATTTCTACCTGGAGGCGAAAAGGGTAATAAAAGACAAGGTCATCCATTTAAAAAATGAAGGTATAGAAGATGTTTCAATCTACGGAATAAACCATATATCAGAAGTTCTGTTCATCGTACTGAAAGAACTGGAGTTAGAGCTGGC
>JANLHC010000163.1 GCA_024654465.1 Candidatus Scalindua sp. | reverse complement strand
ATCATGGGATTAAGGAAGCCAAGCGCGGCGAAGGGGATTGCAATGACGTTATAGCCGAATGCCCAGAAGAGGTTCTGTTTGATTATCTTCATAGTTTGTCTGCTCAGTCTGAGTGCTTCCCATGCCTTTGTAATGTCACCTTTAACGAGTGTGATATTCGCGGCTTCCATCGCGATTTCGGTAGCCGTTCCAATCGCAAAACTGACGTCTGCAGTGGCCAGGGCCGGCGCGTCATTTATACCGTCTCCTATCATTCCGACGATCTTGCCGTTTTGTTGAAGTCTCTTTATCTCATCGCATTTGTCCGATGGCTTGAGGTTAGAGTGTACGGTCTCAATGTTCATCTTTTTACCGATTGCTTCAGCAACTATCTCATTATCACCGGTAAGCATAACGATTTCAACACCCATGTCCGTAATCCTTTGAATGGCATTTTTCGACGTTTCTCTGACCATGTCTCCAATGCCAAGAACAGCTTTTATCTCATTGTCAATGGCCATAAAGGCAACGGTTTTGCCTTCGCTTTTGATTTCCGCAGCTCTCTGTTCTAATTCCGATACGTCTATATTATTTTCTTCCATTAATCTTTCACTGCCGATTAAAACAGTAGACCAGTTATAACTGGCCCATATACCCATACCGGTAACAGTTTTGAACTCCTTTACCTCATTTATTTCTATATCAAGATCCCTGACATAGTTTACAATCGCCTTTCCTATGGGGTGCTCCGAATGCTGTTCGCAGCTTCCCATTATGTGTAAAAGATCATTTGCCTGTTCAGTGCCAATTTCTGTTGTCTCTTTTTCACCATTCATTTTATGGAACAGATCTGTAACTCTTGGCTTCCCTTCAGTTATTGTGCCTGTTTTATCCAGCACCAGCGTATTAATCTTATGTGCAAGTTCCAGACTTGCTGCGTCTTTTATCAGTATTCCCGCTCCTGCTGCTCTGCCGGTACCCACCATAACGGCAGTGGGTGTTGCAAGACCCAGCGCGCATGGGCATGCAATTACCAGTACCGCGACCGCGGGAATGATTGCTCCATTAAAAGGTTTGCCTGTCAGCAACCATATACACAATGTTAACAATGCTATGGAAATAACGATCTGTACAAATACTCCGGAGACTTTATCCGCTAACCGTTGTACCGGGGCTCTTGAGCCTTGGGCGTCTTCTACGAGTTTTGCAATATGGGCCAGCGCCGTATTCGCTCCGATCTTTTCAGCCTTCATATAAATCAGACCTGTTGTATTCACCGTACCACCAAAGACCTTATCGTCTTCAACCTTTTTAGCGGGCATACTTTCACCGGTCAACATTGATTCATCAATGGAGGTGCTTCCTTCAGTTATTACTCCATCAACCGGTATCTTCTCTCCGGGTCTTATAATGAGCGATTCTCCTACCTGTACTTCAATTACAGGGATTTCTACTGTTGTGCCGTCCCTCACTACCCTGGCACTCTTCGGCTGCAGATCCATCAGTTTCCTTATCGCCTCACCGGCCTTACCTTTTGCCTTTGATTCGAAAAACCTGCCAAGCAGTATTAGCGTAATTATTATAGATGCAGATTCAAAGTAAAGACCGCTGCCTCCATTTACAAGGGTTATCACGCTGAAACCGTAAGCAGCGCCTGCGCCCAGTGCAATCAGGGAGTCCATCCCCGGCGACCAGTGCCTTATCTGTCTCAGAGCATTTTTAAAGAAACCGATACCCGGCCAGAAAATTACGGCAGTTGTTAATATGAGTTGACAAAGGTCGGAAAATTTGAAATGAAGCATAAACATACTGATTATGAAGACTGGTACGCTTAATATTGCAGAAGTCAAAAACCTCTTCCACTCAGATTGTGTAATTTCTTCTTCGGATATAGAGGGAACGTTCTCTTTAACAACGTTATAACCCAGTCCTTCAATAATTTTGTGGATCTCTTCGGCAGGGACGCTGCCCGTGACGGTAGCTTTCCTTGTTGCAAAGTTAACGACAGATTCACTTACTCCTTCAGTATTACCAATTGCAGACTCTATTCTTTGTGCACATGATGCACAGGACATTCCCGTTATTTCTACGGTTATATTCTTTAGTTTTAACATAGTCATGGTTTATATAACTTTAAAGCAATTTTCAAGTGAAATTTCTATAAAGTAAGCCGACAGCAACATCTTAATCTTAACTGATTTATTTCCCGATTATATTTTTTTACAGTTACATTTTCTGATTTTACCGTAGGTAATTCACTATAAATTTTCTAAATCCTTAAAATATGTTCTGTATATTCCGCGATCTCTTGTAAGAATACGATCGCAATGTGTTACGGCAAGGCCACCAATAAGAAAATCAGCTAATATTTGATCGCGACCAGGAATGGGGGTTTTGCAAGAAGGGCATAGCTTTACCTTTTTTTTGTTGAGATATTGCATCCATCGTTCAGAGGCGGTTAAGGTAGATTCAATATCTACGTCCATTACCTTGATATGGTGATCTTTGAGGAATGTTATGAGTTCTTTTCTGTTACCCTGAAACTGAGGCATGAGTTCCGCGACGGTAATTACAGATGAGACAAGGATGTGTCCATCCTCAAGAGCATCATAGAACTTTTTCTGAGTTTTGGGATATTCGTCTTTTAGTATATCAATGAATATAACCGTATCGATACAAATCTTCACTAGACCTCTCCACGGATTATTGTCATATATTGATTCGAACTTTTTTTGCCTTTATGTTTTCCCCTCCAAGCCCGTTTAAGATCTTCAATAGGGTTAAGTTTTAAGACAAAATCATCCCCTTTGGAAACAATGTCAATATCACTTCCTGGAATAATTCCAAGGGTCTTCCTCACAGACACGGGTATGGTAATTTGATACTTACTTGTTACCTTAGACATTTGAATCTCCTTTCTGGTATGCCAAATATATGAAAACAGTATACCATGGCCAGAGCAAAATTCAACACTAAAGATTGATATATTGAAATAGATATAAGGTCGGGTGCAATTACGTTTCGGATCTTCTTTCTTCAATAATCGCTTGAGATAAAGAGATTCCATTTAACGAGAGTTTCAGGGCGGGTTTTTTCCACGAAGGAGAGGACAATTCTTCTGTTTGCAAGGGG
>JANLHC010000162.1 GCA_024654465.1 Candidatus Scalindua sp. | reverse complement strand
CGTTAATTTAATGATTAAACGATATTTATATTATGAGCATTGCTATCATTACTGCTTTGATCATTGCTACTTCCAGAACTCCCAAGCGCGCGTCTGCTTTTTTTCTTTCGCTGCTTCCTTTACCGTCTTTGCCGTCGATTCCTTCTTAGATTCCTCTGCCTTCGCCATAGATTCATCGGCTCTTGCCATAGCGGCCTCTGCCTTAGCCATAGCCTCATCCGCCCTCGCCATCGCTTTTTCCGCCTTCTCCATAGCTTCCTCTGCTTTCGCAGTTGATTCCTTCTTAGCCACCTCTGCCACCATCATCGCATCATAGACCTTCGCCTTCACTTCCTCTGCCCTCGCCGCCGATTCCCTCTTAGCTTCCGCTGTCTTTACCATCGCTTCCCCTGCCTTCGCCATCGCCTCCTCTGCCATTTCCATAGCAGTCTTTGCCATCACTTCCTTCTCCACATTTGCCATTGCTTCCTTCTCTGCCGCCGTTACTTTCGCCAAAGCGTCCTTATGTGCCTGCTCCCACCCAGATGGACTAGGGTCCGGTCCCTGAGCAAGACTTAACGAACCAACAAAAAACATACAAACAAAAACCCAACAACTAATTAACTTATACACGATAGACTTACCCTTCCTTCAACAATACTAAAAATTTAATTACTCTACATACCATTTATAACTATCAATAATTACACTATCTGATTTAAAAACAGGAACACTTTAAAGAAGTTTCCTATGAAGAAACATTTATGATATATCCAATATAAACAGAAACCTTAATATGTTCAACTAAATACCTATCAATATTTCGTGCTCATTGTTCGATATTTCCCATATCCTTGCGAACTGGTAACTTTGTGGAAAAACTACTTTACCTTCTCTTCAAGTCTATCCAGAATCGCCCTTGTCAGGTTAAAATTATGTGTTCCATATTTTGTTATTAAATCCACGGCAACGCCTGTTTCATTAATAAATGTGTCTAAAGCGGATCCCCTCCCTTCCTCTACGTCTTTGTCACCATCAATATTCGATTCTTTTAAGAAATCAACATTGCTGTTTTCAACCAGATCCTGTACACGACTGTTGAATTTCGCCAATCTCTTTTTAATTGTTTTTGTCCAGGCACTGCACAATTTCCCATAATCTTCATTGTGACACTCTACACACTGTTCTTCTACTCCCCTGAATTTTAGTTTTTCATCATTATACCTGTGACAATCCTCGCATTTAACCGCCCTGGACATCATATCCGGTAAAAGAGCAACGCCGTCAATACCGGCCTTTCCCTGTAAAAATTCATTGGGTTCCATGTGACATTTGGCACAATCTAATGGTTCCTCTGAAGCATGGTGGCATTTGCTGCAGTTTTGTGAATATTCCACAATACCGGAATCAACTTCACGACTGATTGAGTGGCACTCCTTACAAGACAAATCCTGTTCCGGATGCTGTGAATGTCTGAATGATACACTCCATGAAAGACTATCTACTTTCTCAGGGACTGTATCATGATACTTGTCCAGATCATTTTCATGGCACTTTGCACAATCAAGACCAGGAGTTGTATGGTGGCATTTAACACAGTTGATCTCTTCATTTTTCAACGAAGCATTCGGATCTTTAACGTGGCATAACCCACAGTCAACATCGCTTTCTACGGTAAAGCCATGGATAAATTTCTCTTCTTTATACTTCATGGGATTCTCATCAATCTTCTGATGACATCTTTTGCACTCAGATTCCTTTAATTCAACATGATGACACTTAAGGCAATTTTCTTTTTTTATTGTTAATTTACCATGCCCCTCAGTATTAACCTCAATATTGTCATGACAGGATGTACAATCCAGGTTCTGCTCAAATGAATGTGTCTTGTGCCTGAAAATCTCCGATCTTTGAGTCACTTCAAATTTATTTTCATATGCCATATAATTGACATGACATCTAACTGTGCATGAATCCGTTTTCTTCGTGGATACCTTTGATGCCTGGATAGACAT
>JANLHC010000157.1 GCA_024654465.1 Candidatus Scalindua sp. | reverse complement strand
TTTGTGATCATATTTAGAAACACCTGTCTCAATTCATCGCCATTTGCCGCAACCTTTGGCAATCCCTCTTCAAACCTGCGTATAAAATTTATATTACATAATTTCATATCAGGCTCAACGATGGATATTATCTTTTCTAATAAGCTGTTTATTTCAACATCTCCAGTTACTGATATTCCCTTCCTTGAGAATCTTAATAAACCGTCCGTAATTTTTACGATGCGATTAATCTCCTCCCGGATTGATTTCAAGTCCTCTTCTGTCTTTGAACCCTTTTCTGCCTCGGCCAACAACAATTGAACATGGCTAGAGATGATATTTACAGGATTTAATACCTCATGAACCACGCCTGCTGTCAGTAGTCCGAGAGATGCCATCTTATGTGATTTTATTAATTGTTCATGCTCCCGCTTTCGCTCGGTAATGTCCCTCAGGATCTGAACAACACCTGCGAATTCACCCTTATCATTATAACGTGGAAAGGTTGAGAAAAGAAAGGTACCATGCAACATGTTTGTTTCTTTCTCAGTTGTGGAAGGTTTCATGGTTTTAGATGTTTTTATTACTTCGCAATCGCGTTTGTGCTCAATCTTTTCCTTTTCATTATCCCAGAAAATCTCATAACATCTCTTCCCGATAATGTCTTCAGGTCTGGCGTTAAGCCTGTCTAATAGTTCATTGTTGCATCTGGCTACTCTGCACTCTTTATCATATAAGATGATTACCTCTTTCACTGAATTAAACGTTGACTCCCAGTCCTGTTTGGCGTCTCCAATATTTTTCAATAATTTAGCAACCTTTATACGCATCGTATCAAACGTGCTGACCAGCACGGCTATCTCATCATTACTCTTAACCGTGATTTGTTCAGTCATATCTCCTTTTGCCATATTATGAGTAAATGTAACCAGTTTCCTTATAGGCATTGTTATCCCTCTGGAAATAAAGACTGCAACTGCAGAGAAAACCATAATACCCATAATCCCTGAAACGACGCTGATGTTTCTCAGATATGCAAGCGGAGCAAAGGCTTCTGAGACATCCTTTTCTGCCAAAATAACCCAATTCAACTCTTCAAGATATCGTGAGGCGCCGATTACCGAAACGCCTCTGTAATCACGATATATACCGGTCATCCCCCTGCCGTTCTCGAAGGCAGTCCTGACACCATCTGTATCAACAACCTGATTAAATACAGCGTCTTCTATAAATCTTGACCCCGTAAGCATTAATTTATCACTATTGACAATATACGTTTCACCCTTCTCTTCCAATTCTTTCCGTGCTTTCGCCTTCATTACCATTTCGGATTGTTTACTCTTAGTAATTTCTTCGAAAAATTCACCCTTGTATCTATTAACGATTATACCAATAGTCATATCATCTGTTTTGTTACTAAATAATTTTGCCACAGTGAAGAATGTTTTTTGTCTGGAATCCGGCAGATGATATAAATCGCTTATAGATAAGCCTCTTTCCATCGTCTTTGTAAAAAATGGTTCGTCCGATACACTCCTTCCTATCTGGCCAGTCTCCGTCGAACTGATTATCACACCGTCAAGATTAACGACAAACACTGAAAGAAGATCAGGATCAATAGGCTGTTTATTCTTATAAAGGTGATTATTTAATAGATCGGTATAATAGAAAACTCTTTCATCACTTCTGGCTATCGATTCTGCGTAGTCCCTTATAAAGCCGTCAGAACCAAAGTCTATTATACGGATTTTATTTGCGGCTACTAATTCCGAATAATCGTTTTTAATATCTTGTATAGTCGGCTTACCGTCTCGAACACTATCCTCTCGTTGTTCAATCTTTATTCGATTGACTATAAACCCGATCGGTTCCCGGCTAGACGTATTTAATAGTATTGTGGAAAAATCAATCAAAAACGCCCTTAAACGAGTGTCATAATATGGCTCGCCGACAAATACACCTGAAACTATTCCTTCTGTAAGGAACCTTTCGAGCGATACAACCTCACCTATACGGCCCTCATCGGTGGAAGCAATTACCTTGTCTTTAAAATCAACAATAAACACTTCGTGTATACTCTGGTCCAGGGGTTTTTTATTTGTTATAAGATGATTGTTTAATGCTGAGGTATAATATTCAAGCCTTTGGTCCTTCATAGTAATTTCTTCTGTAACGTCTCCTATAAAACCATCAGTACTAAAATCGATGGTCATTCCTCTTTTGGCCTCAAGGAAGGTGTGTACGTTTCTCTCCACCGCCTCGGCGG
>JANLHC010000156.1 GCA_024654465.1 Candidatus Scalindua sp. | reverse complement strand
ACATTCTGTGACAGTATCACACGTCAAACAAAGTTGTATCAAATTGCAGCATCGTCTTGTTCCCCTGTGCGGATTCTGTATGCGTTTGAAATATCGGAGACAAATATTTTTCCATCTCCAATACTTCCGGTCTGAGACGTGGCGATAATGGTCTGAACTACCTGTTCTACCGCATCATCCGAAACAACAATTTCAATCTTTATTTTTGGCATCAGGTCTACCCGGTATCTCTTTCCTCTCCAGATTTCACTGACTCCTTTCTGATTACCATGTCCCTTTATTTCTGAGACGGACATCCCTCCGTATCCTTGATCCTCAATGGCATCTTTTGTAATATCAAATTTCTCTGGACGAATGATTGCTTCTATTTTTTTCATAACGTACTCCTCTATCGACAGAAAAACAGTTGAAATAATAATTGTAATAAAGAAAAATCATAAGCTTTGGTTCAGGATCGTGTACCTAATTTACTCTTCTTCAGTCGTGTCTAATTGAGACGTAAGTTCCGCTTGTGCAGGATAACATGGAGAGCCATGTAAATGTATGTCAACACCTTCGTATTCAACCAGCTCAGAGACACGCAGGCCTATGGTTATCTTGAGTAGCCAGAACAATAATGCTCCTGTACATAGTCCCCAGGCCATAGCAACCAAAGCGCCGATGAGCTGGGCCTTAAGCTGTTCCATGGAACCCGTAATACAGCCTCTTATACCACCATACGTACCGTCTGCAAATATCCCGACCGCAATCATTCCCCAAATGCCATTCGCACCATGTACGGCAACTGCGCCGAGAGGATCGTCAACTTTCAGTTTTCTTTCTACAAATATTACTGTACCCCACATAATCAATCCTGACAACACTCCAATTGCTATAGCAGCCCATGGAGGAATATATGCGCACGCTCCGGTTACGCCCACCAAGCCGGCAAGAGCGCCGTTACAGGAAAGGCCGATATCCGCATAACCAAAAATTATGTACGATGCAAATATTATTATGCTTGCACCCGCAGCACCTCCCAGAAAAGTATTAGCAGCTATGACTGAAATCCTGAGATCTGTTGCGCCAAGTGTACTGCCCGCATTAAAAGCGAACCATCCAAATGCCAAAAATAGTGTACCGAGAACTACTAAATTAATGTTATGACCAGGGATGGCATTTGATGAGCCGTCAGGATTGAATTTGTTCATTCTAGGGCCGAGAAACCAGGCACCTGTCAGGGCAAGCATTCCTCCTACTGTATGAATAACCGATGCTCCCGAGAAATCCACGCAACCTGCCCCATAGGGCAAAGAGCTTAGCCAGCCACCACCCCATATCCAATGTCCGTATATGGGATAGATTACACCGCATACACAAGTGCTGTAGATTAAATAGGGAACAAACTTCATCCGTTCAGCTACAGCGCCCGCAATAATGGTAACTGCCTTGGTAGCAAACACCATCTGGAAGAGCCAGATCATAACAGTTTCTACATCATAGCTTCCGGAAGAAAGAAAGAATCCACTAAATCCTATAAACGCATTGCCTTTTTCCAGGCCCGGTGCAGCGTTGGAACCGCCAAACATAAGGGCAAAGCCAACGACCCAGAAGACGATTGCGCCGAGAGTACCATCTATAAAACAGTGTGCTATGTATCCCAGCATATTTTTAGCTTGTAAAAAACCACCAAGCATTGCAAAGCCGGCCTGCATTGTAAATATCAGAAATGCGGCAACAAGGGTCCAAGTAAAGTTTATAGAATAACCAAGTCTCTCAATGCTGCCATCGGCGCCATAGTTTACGGTACCGCTTGGGTCGCCGGCAAAAACTAATCTGGTACTGAAATAGGCCAGACATGATACACACATAATAAAATATAAAACATTCAACCACCTTGACTTATTGCCACGCATACTGTATTTCCCTTTCTTTTTTATTAAATTCAATCTTTATTACTGGCATCTGAGAAACACCGCTACGCGTTATCAGTGTTCTGACTTCAATAATCGTCATATTATATTTAGCAGCTATAACATCTGTGTTCATTATTTCTCTTACTAACATTATCGTTTTACTTAACAAGTTAAGTCGCTATCGCGACAAAGGACTATCCTTCGACTCCGCTCAGGATGACGTCACACTGAGCGGAGTCGAAGTGTTATCAATATTGAAATTCCTATACATTAAATTAAAAAAGCTGGATGGCACAAGCGTTTAGACCTTTCTGGTCTTGCATGTTTTAAGCGTGAAATGGAAGGAACAAATCTGAAATTATTAAAGTCGAGTGAATTTGCAGATGTATATTATCCGGCTTTATTGTAATTGAACAAAGTATTTTATCTGTATTCGCACCGCCTTCGGCGGTACGAATACAGACATATAGAGCGATTACTACTTATACACTTCTACGACTACTCCAGTCACTTCAAGATTGTTGCCGTTATCGTCAATCACCTCAAGTGTCACCGTATCTCCAACTTTCACTGGTTTTTC
>JANLHC010000154.1 GCA_024654465.1 Candidatus Scalindua sp. | reverse complement strand
AAACTTTAGGCACTTCAAACATGTCTATCTTCTCTCAACGCATTCCTTGACGCTCTATCCACAAGGGTAAAAAGCCTGTCGATATCATCTTTTTGATGTGATACTTGATGTCCACGCACTTTAACAAATCTACAATTCAACTGATCTGTCACTCTATAAAATTCCTGATACAGCTCATAATTGTTGAAGAGCCTGCCTTTCTTTGAACGATAATTGCTTTGCTCAAACCGCTCACGTCTTCCCGGCAGACCCATGATGTTTTGAGAATCGGTATACACAATCACTTTTCTCTCCAATGCCTGTATATCCTTTAGCGCCCATAACAGAGTCTGCAATTCCAGTTTCGTTGAAGACGTATGCTCAAATCGCTTCACCTTTACGAGTTCCCTCAACAAATCCAATGAAAGTCCATGTTCAGGCACAACGAGATAAGCTCCATATCCAATTTTTGACTGAGTATTCACACTTCCATCTGTAAGTAGCATTAGTTCATTCAATTATTTCAATAAGTTGTTCTATAGTTTCTGTGCAGTAAGAAGTTTTGAAAAAATAACAGTTTAGGGAAAAGAAACAGATTCATCGAATTCATATTATTAACGTGATATGCAGTCAAGCGGAGATTTGATAATCATTCTCTAAGATGCCCAATGGAGCTTTAACTTCTTTTTTGATTGAGCACAATCTTGCAAATACAAATTAATGAGGCTCTGATAAGGGACTCCGGTATCTTCAGATTGCTTCTTGAAGTAATTAATTACGTCAATTCCCAAACGAAGGGTCACCTGTTTTTTGAGTTGTTTCGCATAGGGATTTTTAACTGATTGTGAAAAATCGTATTCTTTTCTCATGGTAGAAAACTCCTATATTGTTTCTGTTCTGTTTTAGTCGCTTTTCGTGCGGAAATAATTCTAATGACCTGGTTCTCTTTTCTATAACAATGGCAGACTGCTAAAATTCGTAATGCCGAACTTACACCAAGAAGTATAAATCTTTCTTCATCATTAGAATGACCAGGGTCATATATCATCCTACCGTTTGGATCTATAAAAACCGTCTTGGCTTCCTCAAAGGTGACTTTGTGTTTCTTGTAATTCGCATTTGCTTTCTTCTTATCCCAAACAAATGATATGGAATTCATATTTACACTATAATTATAATTTCAATATATTTCAAGGGTTTAATTTTATAGAATGAAACTACTGTTAACGAATAACTATAATGACTCCTAAACGGCCATTAAAAATACTCCTACCTATAAGGATTTCAGTAGTGATAGTGAGAAGTGATGTTTAGCCCTTCCATTCTGTGTTTTAAATCTCCAGCGTTGAATATATTATAATATTACTTTATTCTATAAAACGCTTAAATTTAATTACGCCAAAGATCCAGTTTTGGTAGAGAGGCAAATTAACAATTTTTTGCTATACTTTGAAAAATGCTCGGTTGTTCAATGTCCATTACATATTATTGTTAGCTCTCAGCTTTTTGAAACTTATTATAATTTTTTATGAAATCAGATAATAATTCAGCAGTTAAAAAAACAACATTTACATTTTTTGGTGGAAACATTGTCCATGGCAATATATCTTGGGAAAGATGAATTGAAATAATTTCTGGTAATTTATCTTTAGATATAGGCCATTTTAATCCATTGGATATTTTCATTATATTTTCTGATAGATATTTATGCCTCTTTTGAATCATTCTTATATCACCTTCACTTTTCCCTTCTCTTCCAAAGATCGTTTTTCGATATCTTTTGGCATCTTTTAAGCAAAAGGGAAGGTGATGATGTTTACATTCAATATTCAGAATAATATTTTTTTCAGAAATAAAGGCCAAAATATCAAAATCTCCAAGTTGGTGTTGATTTGGATGGTTTCCTCCTGGATCAACTCTGTGCAAGTATTTTTCAGACAAAAAATAAGATGTATAGTGTTGTATAATCTTTAAGCCTTTAGCAACTATTTCTTTCTCAAGCTGACGCTTGATACCTTTAATTATTTTTTCAATTTTCCTACTTTGGATATCTGTTGGCAGGGGAGCATACCCGATTTTTTGTAAAATATAAGAAAAGTTCTTGACTTCCTCGTTGTTTTCAGCGATAATTCTTTCATGAATTATCCAGGCGGCAAAGGAGGTGTATTCCAAACGTTAATCAATCTTATGCCACCCCATGATGTCTACATAGAGACTCATTTGGGTGGTGGCGCTGTTATACGGAACAAACGACCTGCCAGGAGTAATTTTGGTATAGAGATTGACTCTGAAGTAATACAGATGTGGAGTGATAAGAAAGCAATAGATTTTGAATTGATCCATGATGATGCAGTTAATTTTCTAAGAAGCTATGAGTTCACCGGTAAAGAACTTGTATATTGTGATCCTCCGTATCTTCGAGAGACAAGAAAAAAGTATGGACGGCTATATAAATATGACTATAGCCGTGCACAGCACATCGAACTTTTGGAAGTTTTAAAAACCATTCCCTGCATGGTGATGATATCCGGCTATGAGTCAACCGTGTACAAAGAATCTTTGCGTAGCTGGCAGACACATTGTTTTCAGGCCGTCTGTCATCATGGTGTAGCAACGGAGTGGCTATGGATGAACTATAGCGTTCCGGTGGGACTGCACGATTATCGTTACCTTGGCAATAACTTTCGTGAGCGGGAACGGATAAAGAGGAAGACCAAAAGGTGGACGGCGAAACTTCAATCCATGCCTATATTAGAGCGCCAGGCGTTACTATCCGCCATAGATGTAGTCAGGGAACAATAGAAGTATTTTGAAAGGGGGCATTTTTGGCTTGTACGGTGAGAAGAAAGATAGAGTCGTCCGATAACTGGAGATCTTTATTTTATGGTTTTTTAGTCACACGATTGGATAAGATCAAAGAAGCCGGGTTTATTCCCGAAGAGAAGATACGCCTGGGAATCATAGGAGACGGTGCTCCCTGGATCTGGAACCGATGTAAAGAAATATTTCCATCGGCAAAAGAGATTCTCGACTATTATCACTGCTCGGAATATGTACATGGTGTAGCCAATGCCCATTACGGAAAAGAGACAAGAGAGGCTCTGCAGTGGTGTGAGGCGACTTTGACAAGAATACATTATGGTTACCATGAAGAT
>JANLHC010000047.1 GCA_024654465.1 Candidatus Scalindua sp. | reverse complement strand
TATTTGTGTCAAAACCTTTTATTTGATAGAATAGGCCCTTGAATATTTTGTGTAAGATAACTTAATCTGCAATTTACCCGCATTGAACCCATGTTCTAGCGAATTGCCAACGTACAACTGGAGACATTACAGGTAGCATAGCCCGGCAGAAGCCTTCCAAAAATGGGAAATCGGGCAAAAGACGTTGTTGACATGTGATGCAAAATAAGGTAATCATATCACTAAGAAAAACATTTAAACCGTTCTTTAGGAACAGAAGTAATTTTCTAGTCTTGCTTTAAGGAGGAGAAAGATGTCTTTAAAAGCCGGTTCTTATTGCCTTGATACAAATTCAGGGAATTTGAATGTTTATACTTTCAAAGAAGGTTTGCTTAGTAAATTAGCACATGATTTACTAATCGATATAACCGAATTCAAAGTTAATCTGGAAGTACCGGAGGCAGGTTTTGCATCGGGAAGTTTGGTACTGGAGATACAGGCAAACTCTCTAAAAGTGATTTGCGCCCTGAAAGATGGGGAAAGGACAGACGCGTTAAAAGAGAAAGATATAGCGGATATTGAAAAAGATATGGGAGGTAAAGTATTACATCCGGACAAATACCCAACTGCTAATTTCCGTTCTAAATCTATTCAGGAAAAAGAGGGTGGTTACAAAATAAATGGAGATTTAAGTCTGCACGGTGTTACCAAATCTATTGATTTTGATATAGATACAAATGGTGGAAATTTAAAGGGCATGATTACCTTACTTCAGAAAGACTACGGAATAAAACCTTTCAAAGCGATGATGGGCACTTTGAAGATAAAAAACGAAATTAATATTGGTTTTGACCTGTCTTTAAGCTGAGGCTGAATCGGGAGACACCATACCAGCTTCATTTCCGTATAGAAACTAACTACCCTTTTAACTCTTAAGAACGCTTTTTGTATTATACCTTTGACCTTTTCAAATGTCTTAGTCACCTGTACTCCATAGTACCTAATCCTTTGGGAAATACATGTTGAATCATTCTTCCAATAAACGTATATACCTCCACACACTCTCGTTCTTCTCTTTTCATCTAACCCCCCACTCGTCGATATTATATGAAGGTGAGGATTATACTGACCGTTTCTGCTATTCGTCTGCAATACTACCAGGTACCCTCCCTTCGGGGCCTTCCCTCTAACCTCTCCAAAAAAATCATCCAAACACCCTGCCCCACATGAAAAAAACTTTCCATATGACTCTGCTGAATATTTATAAAACACCAATCTCAGGTTATCCGGCATTGCCAATACTATATGCCTATATATGACTCCAGCATGCAACATCTTACTTACCTGACTCACCCAATCATTTACATATTACCTTTCAACCATAACTAATTATTTGTCCTAACTCTTTTCAAACAAAATATTTAAAATGAAAATTCCTATATAATTGAATTGACCTCATTCCAGCATAACTGAATGAATTTATAATAGAGACAGTGTTCGTGAACGGCAGTATGATATCAACTGTTTCCCTTAACACGTATGCTGAGCGAGCATGTTGAGCGCATAGAAGATATTCTTGCTCGATTGGATGTTGCGTCAACTCCTTTTGATCTCGATTTGTCCGCTTATAAGTTGCACGCTCTTAAGGGTAAGTTGAAATCATTCTGGAGTGTCAGTGTATCTGGTAACTGGCGGATTGTATTTCGTTTTAAAAAAGGTGATGTTTTTGATGTTAATTTAATTGATTACCATTAAGGATGGTAGGTATATGGTGATGAAAAACCCACCACACCCGGGCCGTTCCATCAAGGATGCGTGTCCGGGCCTTTTGGGTCTTACAGTAACAGAAGGTGCTCATGTCCTTGATGTGGCACGCCATACCCTTTCTCATTTAATCAATACCCAGGCAGGGATTTCTCCTGATATGGCCATTAGGCTTGAAAAGGCTTTTGGTAGTAGTGCCGATGTTTGGTTGCGCATGCAGGCAGCTTATGATCTTGCACAAGCAAGAACTCACGAAAACCGTATTGATGTAAAACGCTATGAACCTGTATGAGAGACGAATACAGTTTACATACCACACAGACATATTTACCATCTGTTGATGGAGATACTCTCATGAATTAAAAGGTTTTGCTGCCTGGTTTAGTTGGAAGCTTACTTATTTAAGACATTTACTGGTTATTGATAAACTATATAAATCGATATAGTTTATGTATCTTAAAAATGCCTTTTGCTAGTATAATATGTTATAGTTTTGTATTAAATCATTTTAAACAAAACCTAGAAGGAGATTTTTATGAGCTAATCAAAGCATTGTATCAAACATCCATGTAAAAATAAATTTATCGATATTTTTTCAGAAAGGAGAAGTTTTTAATGAGAAAAATCAGTCAAGTATTTATAGCCGCTTTTTGTACGTTTGTCGTAACCACCGGAGTTATCACTTACGGTTGGAACGGTAGTAACACTTTTGGAGGTGAGAGGGTAGAGGCAGCAAAGGATATTCATGTTAGTAAATCCTCACCTACTCGCTCTCTGATGCAATTAATCAGTGCCCACACTTCCA
>JANLHC010000046.1 GCA_024654465.1 Candidatus Scalindua sp. | reverse complement strand
TATTTGTGTCAAAACCTTTTATTTGATAGAATAGGCCCTTGAATATTTTGTGTAAGATAACTTAATCTGCAATTTACCCGCATTGAACCCATGTTCTAGTGTTTTTACCATGCCGGCGCAGTTTCTTACGTTAACTCTTTTACCATTAAATAATTAGATATGACAACCGCACTTGCTTTATTGTCCGGAGGACTGGACAGTACCCTGGCTATACATGTAATCAAAAAGCAGGGTATCGATGTTATTGCCCTGACCTTTACCACCGTTTTTTGCCTTTGCACCTCCAAAGGTAGTTGTAAATTAGAAGCGGTAAAGGTTTCTGAAAAACTCGGAATACCGGTTAAGGTTATAAATACGACCCGCAGTTTTCTGGAGATCGTAAAGAAACCAAAACATGGTTATGGCAAAAACATGAATCCCTGTATTGACTGCCGCATAAATATCTTCAGGGCTGCCGGTGAATACATGAAGGAAATCGGAGCTGATTTTATCATAACAGGTGAGGTCCTTGGCCAGCGTCCCATGTCACAGAGAAAAGAGGCAATGAAAACCATTGACAAGGAAGCAGGATTAACAGGACTCGTCTTACGACCCCTCTGCGCAAAACATCTTGAACCAACAATACCGGAAATGAATGGCCTGGTAAACAGAGATGAATTACTTGAAATTAAGGGTCGTTCACGAAAAGATCAGATACAGCTCGCAGACATTTTCGAAGTGACAGATTATCCATGCGCCTCCGGGGGATGCCTGTTAACTGACCCGGAATTTGCCAACAGAATGAGGGACTCTGTCAGCCACGGAGATCCAGGAGTAAATGAAGTTAGTCTATTAAAAGTGGGAAGGCACTTTAGAATTGATGACAAAACCAAGGTTGTCGTCAGCCGCAATGATGAGGAAAATTCTGTGGTAGAAAAGCTGGCAACAGATCGTGATTTTTTGCTGGAAATGAAAGATATAACCGGGCCGTTGGCCATTATCAGAGGTGAAATTAACGATGAAAAGTTGAAGATTGCCGCACAGCTGACAGCAAGAAGCAGTAGAGCAAAATCTGATCTAACTGCTGACGTAATAATATCAAAAGCTCAACCGGGTTCCATGCAAAGGGTACTGAATGTTCCTCAAATTGACCCGGATTTTGCAAGAAAATTAATGATAAAGAAATAAATTTCTTACCGCACCAATTACTGAACTATCATTTCATACTCATAACTCAATTTTTGTTGAGGAAAAAACAGAGAATTATAACCCAAAATCCCCAAAACACCCGCGGTATAATCAACAACGCATCAGTATCATGCTAACTTTTCCGCACTTCATATTCAAAATTTGATCACTACGGGAAAAAGTATAATTCAAAACTGTAACATTCTAACACATTGAAATTAAAATGGTTAAGTCTTCCACCGATCTCAAAACCCTGATTCTTTACACCGAAAATCAAAATACTTTTTATCTATATATTAAAATAGAAAAAAAGCACTAAAGATTGGTATCTTTATGCGATAATTACCTATATTATTTCCAGAGGTAAAAAACCAAGTACTTAGTCTCTCATATACAAAAATAAAAACTTGACATATCTTTATTTTAAACTACACTTTAAGGAAGTTTCAGAATACGTAAGTAGTTTCATGCTCTAAATAGAACCCTTTATTTAAATTGCACGATTATGAACATTACTCACCAACCATTTTTTGGCATTCCGTTGAGCAAGCTCGAAGATTTCCTGCAGGATTCGATATATTTCAGAGATACCAGAGCTCGTACGCGTTTTCCAAGCTTAAGACACGGAGAGGATAACAACGGGAATGAAAGGCTATATGTCTTTGACAGATTTTTAATGCATCATGATTATGTAATACAAAAATCATCAGGAAGAAGATTTGTTGAAATAACAAATGACAAAAATGAAATTCATAGAAGTGGCAACATTGTCCCGGGTGCGATGACTGTTTCAAAAATAATCCTCCCTCTCGAAATACTGATGCCGGAATTGGAAATACACAATGTCAGCATTAAATTTACCAATTCATCAATTTACGATGAAAAAACAAAAGATGTTTTTTCCTTTCAATTTGTAAATCATGAACAGATACAAATTAACGTAAACACATTCCAATCTCAGGAAACAGTTGCCAAAACCGTTATAACAGGGAGAATCAACCCTTTCAGAGAAAAAACGACAAAAGTCAATGAAGAAGATGTTAATGAAACAAAGCTGAATACCGTTCGAGAATATCTCGGCACATTGGCAGTTGAAGGCGAAGCATATATACAAAAAGACGTTTATAGAGACTATACATATCCACTTTCCTACATTGCCACGTTACCGTCTGCTGCAATAGTCAAGCAAATGGAAGGGGATGGCGGAATGATAAATATGTTAAAAATGGATTTTGGTAATGTCGATATGATACCCATAACTGATGAAAAAGGGCCGGTAGTAAAACTGGAAAGGGCAAGGCAGAGAACCTCTTTTAATAAAATAATAACAGAAATTGTAAATGGGGTTGTCACATATTATCGGGGACTTGCCATAGTCAACCCGGTTGCCAGTTTCAGACACCCGGCAAAATAACTACTTTATGGATTCGTCATTCCGCATCTTAAGAAGCATCTACTTCCATATCATCCTTCTTTTAGCCCTGTTTCCAACATTTCCGGGCTGCTCCAATCATTCCCCTATATCAAATAAAAACACATACGAAATAAAGATAAACGACAAAACGTCTCATGCAGAAGTTGCTTTTACTCAAAAAGATCGTACAATAGGCTTGATGTTTCGGGATACATTAGGCAAAAATCACGGAATGTTGTTTATATATCCACAAGAGCAAAATTTGTCATTCTGGATGAAAAACACAAAGATCTCTCTTTCGATCGCTTTTATAAATTCTGAAGAAATAATTACACAGATAGATTCTATGACACCATACAGTTTAATGAGCCACACATCAAAAGAGAAAGTGAAATATGCTCTTGAAATGGAGCAAGGCTGGTTCAGCAAAAATGGAATTAAGGTCGGCAATAAGGTTGATCTCTCCCCTGAAATTAGAAGCTTAAAAACAGAGTAAATAAATAAGTAAGTCAGGCAACTTTATATCCCAACGTTAAATATGCAAATTTAAACATTTATCACAATTTACATCTACCTTTAATTTTATGGTAGTTCTTCTTATAAATGGAAACTATGAAAGCAATAATTTTTGATCTTGATGATACGTTATATGATTGCACAGGCTCACTGCTTGAGGTATCCCGAAAACGTGCGGCAAAAGCAATGGTTAATGCCGGGCTGCCGTGCACAGAGGAAGAAGCATATTTAATGCAAAAAGACATTTCAGAGAAGCATGGCCCTTATTATCCTGTCTTCAATGAAATAGCAAATAAATACAATAAAGACCATGAATTCGTCCGCGCCGCCCTGAAGACTTATAACAGTGATGAAGTGGCCAATATACAACTCTTCCCGGATGTGGTACCAACGTTAAAAAAACTGGCACAGGAAAAATATAAGCTGTTCCTGCTGACAACAGGAATCCACGAAAGACAACATAAAAAGATAAAGTTGCTGAACCTGAAACCGTACTTTGATGAAATAATAATTAATGACCAGGAAGTTGGACTATTAATGGAAGACTGCTTTGAGGCGATTGTCAGAAAGTATTCATTAAGTCCACAGAATGTTACTGTCGTTGGAGACCGGGTAAGGGAAGAACTGAGAATTGCAAAAACCAAAGGAATGGTAACAGTTCAGATGTTACATGGAAGGTTTAAGGAAGAAACGGCGTATGATAGTTCAAACAAACCCGATTACAGGATAAAACGATTTTTCCAACTACCGACTTTGCTCAAATTGAAGGATATTGGGAAAACACATAACAATCTGAAAATATTAGCCTTTGGCGGTGGCACGGGTCTCCCAATCGCGCTTGAAGGCTTGAAAACATATAGCGAAAATCTAACGGCAATTGTGACTGTTACAGACTCCGGCAGAAGCTCAGGCGTCATAAGAGAAGAATACGGTATATTACCTCCCGGAGATGTAAGAAACTGTCTGGTCGCACTTTCAGAAACAGAGGAGCAGGAAAAAGATTTATACCAGCTTTTTCAATACCGGTTTAATAAAGGATCACTTAACGGGATGAGCCTTGGCAATCTATTGATGGCCGCATTAACCGATATAACAGGAAGTTTTGATCTTGCCATTAAAAAAGCAAGTAAGATACTGGCGATCAAAGGAAAGGTTCTGCCTTCCACACTTACCAGTACTCACATTTGTGCCGAATTAAAAGATGGTTCCATCGTAGAAGAAGAACTGAATGTACGTGGTCTCCAAAAGGCACCGATAGAAAGGCTCTTTCTTAAAACAAACGATACCAAATGCCCACCGGATGCAATCAGTGAAATTGAAAAAGCAGATATAATCGTAATTGGCCCGGGAAGTCTTTACACAAGCATCATATGCAATCTTCTTGTTGGTGGTATTAAAGAAGCATTACAGAATGCAAAAGCAGTAAAAATATATCTCTGTAATATCGTCACACAGCCCGGACAAACAGATAATTACACAGCATCGGATCACATCAAGGCAATTACAAGATATCTTGGCGAGGGAGTTTTGGATTATGTGCTTGTTAATAACAATTTTCCACGTAAGGAAATAATTGAGAAATATAGAAGAGAGGGAGCTGACATTGTCGCCCTTGATGAAGATTTAGAAAATAATAATGTCGCGGTGGAGGTTACCGATTTGATTGAAAATCTTGATCAAAAAAGAATCTTGTGGGAAAAACAGGATCTGATAAGGCACGATCCTGAGAAACTGGCAGATTCTATCT
This sequence comes from Candidatus Scalindua sp., assembly GCA_024654465.1. Lineage (GTDB taxonomy): Bacteria > Planctomycetota > Brocadiia > Brocadiales > Scalinduaceae > Scalindua. The sequence goes on along the minus strand of JANLHC010000046.1, from coordinate 1,282 downwards.
GCAGGATTTTTGCTAAATTATCACTTTCGAGCAATCAACGTAATTAAAACACATATATGTCCAAACTCACGTCACTGATATCAGCCCGGGTTAAAGCAATCATATTCGACCTGGACGATACTCTATACGATTGCAGCGGAACGCTTGTTTTAAAAAGTAAAAAACTTACCGCAAAAATCATATCGAAGGCGATCAAATGCTCCGAAGCGGAGGCATTAAAATTACAATTAGAGCTTGAAGGTCGCCTTGGTCCAAAAGCAGACATTGCACGTGAAATCGCCAATTTATACAACCTTTCGGAAGAGTTCTGCAAAGAAATAGCTAATACCATTAATACCCTGGAGATAGAAGGTGCCATTTTATTTCCTGATACAATGGATTCCATTAATGAATTAAAAAGAATTGGCTATAAGCTATTCCTCGTTACATTCGGCAATAGAGAAATGCAGGAGAAGAAGATAAAAGTCCTTGGCCTCGAAAACGCATTTGACGAGATAATCATAACAGAAGACCCACAGGGAAAGGAAAAATGCTTTAAAGAAATTTTGGCTAAGTACGATTTAGAACCGGAACAGGTTCTTTGTGTAGGCGATAAAATTAAAGACGAAATAGAAGTGGGAAAGAGGCTTGGCATGTCTATCGCATTAATGAAACATGGCAGGCACTACCATTTCTACAAATCTGAAATCAATGACGGAGAACCTTATCTGCATATCACTAAAGTATCAGATCTTTTGGGAAATGACGAGGATTAGGGGATTGTCTGGTAGAATGCGCCAGGTGTATTTACTTAATTCAGGCCGTCTTGTCTTTGTCCACTACCTCGCCAGGTAATGTTCCCAACCCCGGCCAGATCTTTCTTCCCGGATAGATTGTTGTATTTATACCGGTATGAACATCGTCCGCTATTATAGTCCCAAACTTTCTTCTGCCCGTATCAACCATTTTACCCTTCACGGCAGATCTCACATTCTTGTTATCATGTTTTAAGTTCGCCGTTATTGTCCCGGCTCCTAAATTACTATTATTGCCAAGAACACTATCTCCTATGTAAGAAAGGTGAGGCACTTTCGCATTATCCATGATTATACTGTTTTTTATCTCTACTGCCTGCCCGATATGGCACCCGTTTCCAATAGAAGTGTTTCCTCTTAAATAACAATTAGGGCCTATTAAGCAGTTCTCACCAATAACCACATTTCCTTTTATATATGTCCCGGACAGGATTTCCGTTCCTTTGCCTACTTTTAACTTTCCCTTTATGGTAACATTCTTTTCTACT
>JANLHC010000230.1 GCA_024654465.1 Candidatus Scalindua sp. | reverse complement strand
AATAAATTTTTGAAATATATTTCTTGCTGCTATTTGTTAAACTCCCTAACGACATTTTAGGGCTTAAATTCTAAAAATAATTGATTTTTAATATCCACTTTGCTAATATTACAAAATATTAAAAAAAATATTTTTCTGTCATCTCAACAGGTTTACTCTCACTGAGATAGATCAACTCATTTTAAAGTTTATTTGAGGAGTACTAATGCCTTACGATGCTGTCATTATTGGCGGTGGACCTGCAGGAGTGACTACTGCTTATTATCTAGTCAAAGCGGGTTTGAACCCTTTGGTAATTGAGCAAACTCAATTTCCAAGATACTGTGTTGGCGAGTCATTGCTTCCCTATAACATGGAAATATTCCGTGAAATGGAATTTGACAAGGTCCTCGAAAAAAAAGGATTTATGAAAAAGGAAGGTGCGGTCTTTGGCTCTTCGGTTAGCAAGAACATTAATCGCATTGATTTTTCCGATGGAATGGAACAGGAATATTCCTATGCCTATCAAGTGCCAAGGGATGAATTTGATTATCTACTTTTTGAACACGTGAAAGAAAAAGGTGTCGAGGTACTGCAGGGTGTCGTAACTGAGCCAGTAATGGTAGACAGGAAGGTGACCGGAGTAAAAGTAAGACTTTCCGATAAATCTGAACGTACTATCGAAGCCGGGGTGGTAGTAGATGCAAGCGGCAGAAGTTCACTTCTGGCAAGAAAATTTAATCTACTTGTTCCTGATCCACATATCGAAACATTTTCCGTGTTTGGCCTTTTTAATAATATTTCGTGGCTTAAAGAGGCAAAGAGTGGAGATATCCTGATTTTGGCCTTTGAGCATGGGTGGTTTTGGTTTATTCCTTTTACAGGTGGGCGGGTTTCTGTGGGCGTGGTAGTTGATTTTAAATTTTACCAACATTGTAGTAAAGATTCTCCGGAAGACTTTTTTGATATGATGATACGATCAGCTTCAGGACGAGTTGCTACTTTATTGGAAAATGCTTCGAGAGATGGTGAATTGCATGTACTTCAGAAGTTTTCAAGATATGCAAAAGAGAAATCCGGGTCAGGGTGGGTTTCCATAGGTGATGCAGCAATGTTTGTAGATCCTGTGTTTTCTGCCGGTGTATTTGTTGCAATGTCAACTGGTAGATTGATAGCCAGCTTAACTGCGGAAGCTATTTCAAAAAATCATGAACTGAATTCCGATGTCTACAAACCCTATGAAGACGCGCTGGTTTCTGCCTACAATACAGTCCTGCCATTTATTTATCATTTTCGTTCTCCATTTTTTCAGAAGATTTTCTTTTATCCTCCGAAAGATGGAAAATTTGTTAAATTAGTAGTGACTATTCTCAGCGGCTGCTTTTTTAAACCTGAGCTGACCGATAAAGATAACAAAAGCTTCTGGAAAATGGTACGTTTGCTTGAAATTAAAGATAAATTAGTGCGTTTTCTAAAATTTCACTGGCTGATGGATAAATTCAAAAGTTCAGATGTAGCATCTAAATAAAAATATAGGAATCTCATTATCTGTGTCTTCCTTTTTTAATACTCTGTTGTGCAATACTTCCTCAGCTTTAAATTTGGAATCCAAACCAGAACACGTTTCCTTCTCGTAAGTATCCACTGACTGTATCTTATTGTGCTATCATAACTTTATCATTCATTGTTTTTTTTAAAGAAGCAACACATTCAAAATCTTTGGGTACTTTATAGCTAGCTAATATCTCATAGCAAAAACGACGTAGCCCATCAATATTTAATTTTAATTTTGTTGATTCAAGGACAATACGCGCTTTTGGAATTTGACCGAATGAATCATGTGGTTCTCCATAAACAAATGCTTCTTGAACATCTGGAAATGACTCCAGGACCTGTTTCACTTCTTCAGCAAATATCTTCATTCCCATAAAGTTTATGACCTGGTCAAGTCGTCCATAGAGGTATAAATAACCGTTTTCGTCAATTCTCCCTAAATCGCCGGTCTTAAACCACCCCTCCTTGAGAACCTGGTTCCGGGTTTGCCATGGGCTAAAATAAGCATCAAACATACCAGGGCCTTTTAGATAAACTGAGCCGATGCCCTTAACATCTTTATCTTCAATATATATCTCATATCCAGGGAGAATTTCCCCTACAGACAGCCTGAACTCTGGATTGCCAGAATGATTGATGAAGGGAAGACCTATTTCTATGATGCCATAAGCAGCGCTCACTTCAAGACCAAATTTCTCTCTAAATTCTTTTGCGACTTGTTCATTAAGACTTACTGCTGTTGACACCGCCATCCGAACCTGTGAACAGATATTAGGGTTAATATTTACAGAACGAACCATAGCCTGATAATGAATGGGTGCAGCATAAATAAAAGTAACTTCTTGTTGACTCAATCCTGCGACGAGACCTTGAGGTATGCTCTGTTCACATAAAACAAGTGTTGCCCCACGTCTTAAGAATAGGAGAATTGTTACAACAAAATGGCAAGACATTGAAAGAACCCAAAGGATAACATCCTGGCTGGATATTTTAAGGACTTGGTCCGCTGTATCTGTACGTTCTAAAATAGACTCATGAGAAATAACCACACCTTTGCTCTTGCCGGTGGTTCCAGATGAGAATCGGATAAAGGCCGGGTTCAAAGATTCAAATTCATTTTGCTCTGCTAACTTTCCATTAAGATGCTGAATAACAAATGAATGCTTCTTATAAAAAATTGAAAAAGGCGCATTTTCCACATTTGAGTGAAAGAGTGTTTCTTCAAAAATGAAATATTCTATTTTCATTTCGTCAATAACTCTCTTTATCTCTTTTTTTGATGAATTTAAATGGATTGGTACTGCTACTGCATCCAGAGAAAGAATTGCCAAAACCAAAATGATATAATCCACCCCTTCAGGGCACAGAAGCGCTATCCGGGCATGGTTCTTTATCTCATCATTTCTTAATTTTTGTACAATATCTTTAACGTTTTCAAAAAGCTGTTCATAAGTAAGGATTGAAACAGTGTCTCTCAGTGCTACATGGTTCAAATATTTCTTAGACTCTTGTTGGATAATTTTTACAATATTCATAGTGCTATGGCCATTCCAGGATCTTGATATTTACTCTTTGTTACCGGTTAAGATAATAAAATGCTATTTTCGCACTAGCCTCACCAAGGGCTAAACACGTACCTGTTACACGCGTAGAAGCCAAAGCTCTGGAAGAGACAGAAATACACCGGCCAGCAGAAAAGAGGTTTGAAAAATCCTTTGAAACCAGACAACGCATTGGAATTTCATAATATTGGCCACGAGGTAGATAACGATACCGAGGGCCCTGGTTTTGGTGCCAAAATTCTATTGGCCAGGCGCCCTTAACGACACCGTCGTCAAATTTCCTTGCTGACAATACATCCTCTTCGCTAAGTACATACAAACCTATCATTCTTATACCTTCCCTCTCAGAAACGGAAGGGGCAAAACAAACAATTTCTGAATTTTTAAATTCTTCAATTTTTTTCTCTAAAAGGCTATGAATCAATTGCGCTTGGCTTTGTATTTCTTCCAGACAATATTTTGTATCGCTTGGAATGACACTTATTCGTAACACACCCTCATCCGATTTGTTGCTGGAAATCCAACTACCAAACCGAAGGTGATTGTCAAGAACGCCTGACTTTACAGCTTTCGCAAGGTAATAAAAAACTTTTAACTGATTTAATCTCAATGTTTTTTGAACACCCTTGATTTTAATGGCATATGCAGCTAATTGTCTCTTCGTGTCAGGAGCAACATCATAAGAAGCACCACTTAGAGATAGAACCTCTCCTTTACCACTGGCGTCAATAACTGTGTGACACTTAATAGTATGTATATTTTGAAGATGATCTATACTCAACTCTTCAATCACTTGATTCCTCGAGTGAATTTTTACTACTTTTGCATTAAACACAACCTTCAGATTCTTTTGAAACTGAACTTGTTCTTTGAAATAACTCTGTAAAGCTTCAGGTTCAAACCCAAGAACATAAACATTTCCAACCTTTTGTATCTGAGCGCATCCTCTTCTTTTCATTCCCTCTTCTAGCTCACGTGAAATTCCGTCATTTAACGTTTTTTCTGGATATTTTTCACTGTAAGGGTATAAACCACAAATGTATTGATGTATCGAAGAATAAGACACGCCTCCCCAGGTAGAACACATTTCAACTAAAAGAGTTTCCATGCCAAGCTTAGCAGATTTCAGTGCTGCACCGAAACCCGCAAACCCACCACCCACAACGCACACGTCATAAACTTCAGAAATGGCCTTCATAATTCCAGGGCTAAATAACCGGATATACCGGTGTGAGCAATAAGAGCAATGCCGCTCCATTTTATAAAAAGAAACTAAGGTTTATAATGCCAATTAAAACATTCTAAATTCGCAATATAGCAATAGGATACAAACAAAACAGCTTATCACATACGATTTGGGAGTGCAAGTATCTTATAATATGAGAGTCTGATAAGTGCATAAAGATGCATTTTGGGAAGCCTATAAGATTTGATAGGAGCGATATGACGACGAAATATCTATTAAAATTGAAAATTTATTGCTTATATATTTTTAACAATTTAAAACTCACGAAACTTACAACAATGTTGTAAACGCAATTTTTTGCAACGTTAAAGTTCTACTTCTTTCTTACTTTTTTTATGTGTTGTAAAGTGATTTGAAAAGTGTTATATTTTCGACAACTTGATAAGTGAATGTAAAGCTATCTGCAAACGTCGGCGGTTAAGGAACCAGACACTTAGACTATTTAGTAAACCTAACCCCCGCCTTTGTGCTATTGGCTAACAAAACTATATTAAATTTTACAAGGCGACAAAATGAAATTTAAAGTAATAGCACGAAAGAGATATGATAACTACTTTATGACTTTCAGTTCATCATTATAAAATTGCAGGCCTGAAACAACAACCACAAAACTGACAACTTCTTAATATTATAATTTAAAAACATTGCTACAGATAAACACGGGAGGGCATAAAATGCGAGGACTTTTTATACTTTTTTTGCTTAGCTTATTATTGATACCATCAGCTGTTTATGCGCGTGATGATATTGGCAGCTACTCCATCAAAGAAGCATTGGACTTAGAACTGTCAAAGGAAAAATTGGGGAATGACATTAAGTTTTATTTTGGTGATCAAGCTCACGGAAAGATATTAAAGAATTACGGAGAGTTCAGAACCAATAAGAAAACGAATGCTTTCAACAAATCAGATATGAAAGCATGCCAGAGGGCATTCTTATCAGCAATGATTTCTCTTAGAGATAGGGCTGTAAAAGAGGGTGGAAATGCGGTAATTAATATCAAGTCTAACTACAGAAATCATTTAACATCAAGCGAAGATACTTTTCAATGTGGTGCAGGCGCGTTAATGGCGGGTGCCGCTTTAATTGGAACCGTTGTTGAGCTTGCTGATTAAAGTTTTCTGGTATACGTATCAGCACTTTTACAAATGTAGCGAGCAAGTGCGTCAAGTGATTTTATATCTGCAGTTTGCAATCCAACTTCAATCAATTTAACATCAAATTTCTTTTCAATAGAGACAAGAAGTTCAATAAAACTCATTGAATCAAATCCAAGATCTGCCAAAGTTGCTTCAGATGAAATCTTCTCCGTTTGATCTGACAAAATGATTTCGGCTTCACGAACTAAAGTGTCTGTGATTTCTTTTACATTTTTATTCATTACCAGTTTGGGGTTTCAAAGTGTTGAGTTTTTTTCTTTTTACAAAACTTATTGACACAGCCGTTCCAATAGGCCCAGAAATTGATTACAATCATTTGTTTACTTCATCATTTTGATAAAGGCAAGTTGCCTTTTGTTGTTATGTGAAATACATTGAATTTGGTTTAATTCTCGTTTCTTTGATTTTTCAACCACATTCCATGATTCTGCTCCATCAACATTTGCACTTGCATACTGCGTTTGATTCTTAAGCATAAGTGCAGCAGCGACACATTCAAAAGCATTTCCTGTCATGAATCCTCCGTATATAGAGGAATACGCCGCAACCGGAATACCTTCATTTAACACATCCTTGTACACTTCTTCGCTCCCACCCATAGCGTTTGTACCAATAATAGAAAGATCAACATCTGACCAACCATGTGAATCGCCTGTAATTTCGATTTCTGTAAAAGCGCCGTATTTTTTCTTTTTCGAATCATGAGAGACGAGAAAAAAAGCACTTCCCTCTCCAGGTACAAACTTTGGTTGTTTAAGACAACTGAGCGGACTCATTTTCCCATTTTGCGCCACCGAAAGTTTCTCTTCACATATGTATTCCATAGCGGGTGAGCATTCATCCACAATACCCACCAGAACTTTTTTGAGGCGACCTTCGTTCAACCAGGAAGATGCGAGCAAAAGCGCCTGTTGGAATGAAAAGTAGAACTGGGTTGTTGTCATTACCGGTCCTGTACAACCAAGAGCGCTTGCAACATAAGAAGCCGCTGCGTTATGAATGGAGTGCGCAAATGTTGTAGGCGAAACTTTCTTTTCTCCATAATCAATAATGTCTTCTAAAACTTTAAAAATAGTTGCATGCGGACCAAAGGCGGTAGCTACTATGATCCCGATTGATGACTTATCTAAATCTGCAATATCTAAGCCACTATTGTGGATAGCATCACAAGCTGCAAAAACAGTTAATCTACTGAAACGATCAGACCGCTTGACCTTCTTCAGGATATTGTAGTCTATTAAAGCGTCTTTGGGGACCCTGTAAGCCTTACGTCCATCAGCTGAAACTGTAGGTTCCACCCATCCCTCTTTTAAGGCTTGTTCAAACTTATTAAGTCCTCGCCCTCGGGTAGATATAATTCCTATCCCTTCAATAAAAACTGGTTTCATTTAAATATCACCTTATTATTCTGGAAACTCGATTACAAGTGCTGCATCACAACCACCAAAACCCATAGATGTTGAAAGTGCAAAATGCCCTTCTATCTGTGTATTTTGGGCTACAGGGGCAATTGGAATATCCGGGTCAAGCTTCTTGAAACCAGCGCAGCCGGGTATCCATCCTTGTTCCAGTGCAAGAATACAAAAACCAGCTTCAAGTGCGCCTGCAGCAGCTAACGTATGCCCGGTATAGCCCTTTGTAGATAAGAATGGAGTTGTTGAGCCAAACAAGTTATGCAGAATGCGGGCTTCAACTAAGTCATTATCAATTGTTGCTGTTCCGTGCGCATTAATAAATGAGATCGCGTCAGGCTTCAGATTGGCATCAATGAGAGCGCCTGTGATAGCCCGCTCAAGCCCAGCACCTGAAGGATCAGGCGAAGTCAAATGATGTGCATCGTTTGAAAAGTCATATCCTCGAATTATGGCTCTTGGTTTCTTTTTTCGCCTTTCCATGCTCTGTTCGCTTTCAAGCAGTAGCACCCCGGCGCCTTCACCTAAATTTAATCCTTTTCTATTTAGATCAAAAGGTGAACATAATGAATCGCTTAAAATACCAAGAGAACCAAAACCACAGAACGGAACTTTATTTAATTCATCTGCGCCACCTGCGATGGCAATATCACATAACCCTGTCCTGAGCCAGGACATGGCAACACCTATCGCATTAGCACCGGAAGCGCAGGCATTAACCACCGTTATTGAAGGGCCTTCTGTTTCTAAAAAAGCGTGAATCCCTGATGACAGATTTCCTTCCAGATAAAGGTTAACAGAATCCATAGGGGCGCTTCCTTTATCACGGAATTCCCTATAGAAGTCAATATCATTTAAAACACTCCCCACCGTTGTACCCATTGCAACACCAATACGCTTACCTTTGATTTCTTCCATTAGAGATGCGTCATTAAGAGCATCTTCTGTAGCCGCAAGACAAAGATTTAAAGTTCTGAGGATTTTCGAATAATGATGACGAGAAAAATATTTAACTTCATAAGCTGGTGATTGAATCTGAGTAGAAAAAAGAGAAACGAGGCCTGCTCGACGCCTTCCAGATTCAAAGCTCGCAAGCGTCTCTTTTTCATCCTCACCGGCAGCCGAAATTAAACCTAAACCTGTTACGTATATTTTCAATTTTCATCCTTTGATGCATTCATCTGAATAAATCGCGATAAAGAATCTACAGTAGCAAAAACCTCGCGACCTTCATTCATATCCTTTATCTCAATATTAAAATGTTTTTGAAGGAGAACAACAATTTCTAAAGCATCTAACGAATCAAGTCCAAGCCCTTCGCCAAACAAGGCCACATCATCTTTGATTTCTGCAGGATCAAGCATCTCTAACTGTCCTAAATTACTCACGAGTAGTTGCTTTACTTTTTGACGAATTTCTGTTAAGTCATTTTTGTAGCTGTTGTTCATTTAAAACCTCTTATTTTGACTCCATACGTCATGATGCAGGAAACATTCATAAGGATGCTTCTCTGTAAACGCTTCTAATACATTCACATATTCTTTAACCCACTTTCCCAACTGTTCCTTTTTATTTTTTTCACTGTTATACACCGGATACCAAATATTTGAAATGTCAGCTATGTATTTCCTTTTAGATATCTTATGCGTTAATAATGCTACAACCGGGCTACTAGTCGCAGCAGCCACATAGAATGCTCCGTATGGAAAATATGCAGGAGTACCTAGAAATAACACTTCTAAAGTATCAAAACCGTAGCCTCTATCCCCCATAATGCATACAAGCTTTCCCTTCTTTAATGCTTGTACCATCTCAATAACACCTCCAAAATAACCTTCTGGATCAATAACTTCTACCGGTTTAATTTCTTGTTCACCTATCTTTAAAGATTCTCTAACGGCAGGGTTATCTTCAGGACGCATTACAATACAAATATCCTTTTTCAAATGTTCAGTTTGCCGTAGAGCTACTTGCCAATTACCAACATGACTGGTAAGAAGAACAACTCCTTTTTTTGATTCTTGAAGTACTTGTATAGTCTCTTTTGTGTTAATCTCATCGTATTCGAAATAACCAGGATATTGTGTGATAGCAAACCGGTCAATAAGTTGTCTACCCTGATTTACAAAAACCCGGTTAATATGCCAGTAATTAGTTAAAGCTGTTGACTGCGGGAATCGTTTTTCAATATAATTCAAACATGTGCTAACCGCTTCACGATCAAAGAGTAAATAATGTATGCTGACAACTTCAAGCAAAAGATATGCGCCGCTTAGTCCAAAGACTCGCAACATTAATTTAAAAATCCAGATTCCAAGGAAATTTCCACGGCGTTTAACCTTAATCTTGCGACTTTTCATGTATGATTCTTCAGGGTTCCTCTTTTTTTTGAATATATTTTGAAATAAAATAAACGACTGTGCCAGCAGTCAATGCCAGTAATGGTGCGAACACAAGAGATCCTATAAACCAACACCATAGCAAACCCGGCGCCTGTCCTACAAATGCCTCTTTTGAAACATGCTCAAGCCACTTTCCATTCCGCATAAAATAGCCCAGTTCAATACAAACAAAAGGAACAATGGGTGGCATGCAAAGGTTTTGAATACTTAGCGCCATGAACTTGTTCAAGTGAAGGCGCATTGTAACATAAATTATTGCGATTGTATGAGTAAAAAGAAGCGGTAATGTCGCGAGTATAATGCCAACCGCTGCAGATACCGCCAACCCTGCGGGGGTTGCATTTTCTTGCAATAATTTTTTTAAAAACTGAATGGGATGAAGAAAAAAGCTAAAATCAATTTTATCTTCTTTTTTAGAAACTAACTTTTTATGAGGAATTGGAAGCAAATGCCGCAACACTAAACGGGAATGCATCATTGAAATACGAAGATTATCAACGAACGGTCTAAAACTTGAAATTCGCTTATCCTTTTCAGGATACAAGACGCCAATCTCAACCATTTCCAAATTAAGCCCTGCCCAGGCAGCTCGCGCAAGCGCTTCGCTTTCAAAATCATAATAAGTACCACGAAATTTCATCTTTTGAAAATGTTTTACAGGGTAAGCCCTGAAGCCGCTTTGGCAATCTCGAATTGAAACACCTGTTTCAACACTCAACCAGAAATTAGCAACTTTACGACCAAACTTACTTTTGTTAGGAATATTAGGGCCAGTAAAGTCGCGACAGCCAATTACAAAAGAGTCTTCATCGTTTTCAATTAAAGAGAAAAAAACCTCAAGATCTGATGCCTTATGCTGCCCGTCCCCATCAACCGTAATCATATAACGAGCATCCTTTTCGGCAACATAATCAAGTGCTGTCAGAAGAGCCTTTCCTTTTCCCTGATTCACCTGGTGACGCACGATCGTAATATCGGTATCAGACAATAATGATATAAGATCAACATCTGTACTTCCATCATCTACAACGAGCACATTAGTGAGTTGTTCGCGACACTCAAGCGCTACTGAACGGATAGTTTGTCCATTATTGTAAACTGGAATTACACACCAAATTGTATCTAAACTACCTTGCTCATTCATATACGTGCTAAACGTCATTTCTACTTTTAAGAGCTACCTCTGGTAAGGATCCAAGGTTGTAAAGTTTGTTTTTCTCTGACCATAAAGTACTCTTTCTCTAATCATAACGATTTACCCACTCTGATTTTCAAGATATAGTTTTAGCATAGCCACTTTCTTTTTCTCATCTTCAATAACTGCCTGCACATTAACACTACTGCTTTTATTAGTGGTCAAATTACAGACAACTGTGATTTTCTGAGCACAAGTGACAGGAGCAACATATTTCGCAGAAATCACCTCTTTTAGACGAAAGGCTTTATTGTAATGTTTTTCACACATGACAATCACTGCTCTGATTATACATATTCCCGGAAGAATCGGATTGTTATCAAAATGACCACGAAACCCTACAAACTCTTTAGGAAATACAAACTGTGCAGAAAGAACCTGTTCGTCGCGCTCTGTTAACCCCGACATACAATCAATAATTTCCTGACTCATTTGATTCATTCTAATATCTCTTTTAACCTTAAGACTAATTTATATTTATGATCATAGTTCTCAAGAAAAATCTTGCAGGGATATAAATACCCTCCATTAACTTCATACTCAAAATAACGAACACTCCAAGCTTCACGTTTTCCTCTGAAATAGTGCTTTTGATATAGGCGGTTATCCGGACCACCAAAAACCCACTCAATTTTATCCTCTCCTTTTTTCTGCTCCACTACAATCTTTCCTTTTTCTTTGTGTGCGTAAGCATTTGCTGGAGGAACACGTCCAAAATAAATTCTGCGAATATCTTCGGCAATGGCTTCTGCCAGAGTTTCCTCATCCAATCTTTTTTTAATTTGTGGAATATTGAATGAATATTTAACCTGTGCACCTGATGTTTGAACTTGCACAAGTTTTAATCCAAGCGGATTAAAACCAATTATCTCCACAGTGTCTTCTTTCTCATTAACACGAGTATATGAAATAACTGCTATTTGAAGGCCCTTGTAAATATAGACCGCAGATTCTATTACTTCAAATGAGCTTGGAAGCAATTTCTCAAAATTTTCACGGACCCTATTTGGTTCCAGATGTGCAACAGATTTGAAATCAACTTTTTCAAATGGAGATTTAGCACATGCACTAAAAAAAACTAACAAAAAAGGCCAGATAATCCTTAAATGTATTTTCATACTGTTTGGCAAGGTTCCGTTAAAAAATTATCCTGCTTTATTAACCGATAAAGTGAAGGTACTACAAAGACTGCAGAAAAATACCCTGACAGGATTCCCAACACCATTGTGATTCCATAATAAAATAATACGGGATGTTTAGTAACAACAAGCGTACTAGCGCCAAATAAAGTTGTTAATGCTGAAAGCGTAACCGCCATACTTGTATCAGATTTAAGCTGTTTGTAGCATTGATATACCATGAAAATTCCGTAATCAATCGAAAGGCCACTCACAACCAAAAGTGCGAAAATACTTGCCGCATTCAATGTGATCTTAAAACAAGTTAACATTCCAAGGATAACTAAAACACTGGTAATGGCTGGTACTAGGGCAATCATTACATAATAAAGGTTTTTCAAAAAAATAAATGTCAACAATGGTATTAGGATCGCGATAACCAGAGACAAAAAGTTTGTTTCCGAGAGAATTGCTTTAGACAAAAGTTGTTTGAATTGATTTGCTGAAACAACAAAAGCGTCAGGCCAATTTTTGCTTGCTTGACTCACCTTTTCGACAAGTTTCTCTGAATCCTCAAAAAAATTAACTATTTGACAACCCTGATTAGTTTCAAAAGCAAACCGGGGTTTTATTAGTTTTAAAACACTTAGTTTTTCAAAAGCTTTAACTTCCTCAGGGGCAAGGTAAAGCATTTTGAAAAATGGATTAAACGCATTTTCAGCAAAATCAAATTGCTTTGAGTAAGTTTGAACAAAACCCATAAGTTTTTTGTCACGACCCTCTTTCCAGAAGCGACACCAACGATCTAAGTTCTCATATCTTACACGCTCCGGTAGCCAAACTCGGGAAATGCTATTATATGATTCATTATCAAAAATCAAGTCAACTTGCTGTTGGATTTGATAATTTCTTTCAAGTGCCTCATTAAAACTTGGAGCTTCTACAACAATCATGGCTGGACGATCCTTAACCTCCCAATCCTGCTCAAATTTTTCTTCAGTTTGGAAAATAGATTCTTCGCTTCCGTCATACTGCCTCACATCGGTTTTAAAATTAACAAAAGGCAGAAGAAGAAGACACGATCCCAACAAAATACTCCATATCAAAATGACATATTTATCAGGAATATTTAATGTCCATCTAAACTTCAATTTGTACTTCGTAACTTTTCCTGGATTATTCGTTAAGAAATGAGGTAGCAAAAGTATTGCAAAGCCAAGTGATAATAAAATGCTAATAACTGTAAAAAGTGCTAGTTCACGATATCCTGGAATTCGTGAAAACAAGAAAACGCTATAAACACCTACGGTCGTTAAAGCACCAATCACGATAGGCATTGTAATTTCACCCATCGCAACTTGCCTTGTTTGCCCTGATCGCATTGCAACATATACATGGATACAGTAGTCAATCGCAATTCCGGAAATAAGTGCTCCCATTCCCATAGTTATGTAAGAAAATTCACCAAGAATCCATGAGCAAATCAAAATGGAAATCAAAACCGACACAATTGGCACCATAAAAAGAAGTAAGGCTTTTATATCTTTAAAGAGAAAAAAGAAAAGGGCTAAGAATCCAATAGAAGCGACGGCGATTGTGACAAATACATCACGTTTAATTACTCTTTCATTACTCAAAGAGTGTAGATGGCCGGCAATTAAATCTGCAGAAACAGCTGTTGGAAGTTTAAGAAGCGCATCTTCAATGTAACGAATTAACGCTTTTGCCCCAACTCCTTCTGTAATAGAAATATCTGTTTCTAAAATAACAAGGGCATGGCAGCCATCGCGGCTTATCAAATGCTCATTTCTGATTTCAACGTTATGCTTCATGTTTGTTGCAAGATTCCGTAACTTTGCCAGTGTCTCTTTCTGAAAACCTAACGGGTCCTGCTCTATTACATGTTTCATCACTAATCCTGATGGCGATAAAAGATCTCTATACAGTTTCTTTATTACTTTGTGAATGAATGGACCATTCAGCCTGGCGTCTAGGACGTTAAGTTCTTCTTCCGACATAAGCTGCGGAGCAAGTCTCACAAATTCACGTATACCGTCATAAGATATAACTCCATCTGTTCCTGTGATCACACTTTTAATCATTGGCGTGTCTAGGCTGGCACTAAATTGATCAACTGCGGAGATAAGCTTTGGAAATTCCTTACTGTCTTTTATCTCGAAGGAAACAAAGACATTACCGGCTAGAGGCGTCTTTCTAAAAAAATCAAATGTTTGGAGAATGTTTTCCTGCTGAGGTAACATTACCTTAATATCATTGGTTAACTTAATAGAACGTAAGCCGAACAATGCAAGCAAAACAACCAAACCCACGGCTATTGCTAAAATAATTTGTTTTTTTCTTTCAAACCTAAATTGAGATTCCATACTAGCTTGCACGACCCAGAATCTCCCAGACTGAAGGATCAATCCCTTTATTTATAAGCGTTTCTTTAAAATGAAAGATTGACATGTCTCCGCTTTTTTCTTTTACTTCTATCGAATCAATTGCGCTTTGTTCCTGGTTGAATTGAATCACCACATGTCCAAGCATCTTCAAATAAGAAGAGTGTTCTTTCGGTATGAAACATATCCTTAATGGCATATTGGAAACGATCTCTATTTCATATTTATCTAGTAATGATAGGTAGGAACCGTAGAACCATGATTGCATTTGCTCAACTATAGTCCTTAGAATAGGCATATCCTTAAATGAGATTACGTCAACACGGTTTGTTTCATGGTTCCATTGAAGAACTTTATTGTTTTTAAAAATAATTGCATACTCAATTGGAGAGTGCGTATACCAGGCAAAGTGGTCGGGCTTTTGCATATAGAACGAACCGGAAAGTTCAATTTCATGTTTAAAAAGTTTCATTTTCTTTTTTTGAATGAATTTTGCTTGAATACTTTCAATGTGTCCGATGTTTTTCTCTAAATCATGAAGAACCTGACGAATCTCAGTTTGATCTGGTGAAATGCCGGATAACGCCCAACCATCTACTGGATTTCCGAAAGAAACAAACAAAAAAATACCAATCCAAACAAAAGACTTCACTACTATGACTCCTCTACAATTTTCTGAAAAACTCTAATTTCTCCATTTGCCAAAACCTCAGAGCCACATTGAACACTACCTTCAATTATTATAAAACCTGCAAATTCGACAGATTTCGAGACTTTTATCAGTAAGTTCTCACCTACGAGTGGAGGTCTTTGGATTCTAAAATTTTTAATGCCAATCAAAAAACCTTGTTGATTTTTTCGCTCTTCCTCACTCATTTTAAACCCATTTCCAGCAGCAATGGTTTGCCCTACCATCTCAATAAAAATAGTTTCGTCCACAGTTTCATCCTGACCGGCAAATGGACTATCTTGAACAACCATAGCAATTGTAGCAGCGCTCTCCTCACCCACTTCAATTAAATGATCTACAACGCACATTAATCCTGAATGCGGGATGTAAGGCTCTGCTTTTTGAGGCAAATCCTTGTTACTTTCGGTTGAATCAAAGCTTTGCTCAAGTGACATGTGGTCCTCATCGGTTAAAATGTTGATGTGCTTTTTCACTCAAATTTCTAACTTATCAACTTCATTTTGAATGAACTCACGTACCATATTCTTAAGCTTGAAAGGGATTAAATCTTTAAACTCTTCACAATGAATCGTAGGGAGCTTATGCAAATAAATAGTTCCCGGTGTTAAAACCCATGAACCTTTTTCCGGGATTTTTTGGTTCCCACTTATACACAAAGGTACAATTGGAACACCGGCCTTTTGTGCCAGGCGAAACACAGATCCATTAAATTGGCGAACTTTACTATCAGTCGTCCTCGAACCTTCCGGAAATGCAACAATTGAAACGTTCTCTTTAAGTAGCAGACACGCAGTAGCTTCAAAATCTTCAGAAGACATTTTCTGCACGTTTAAATACCCGGCAACCCTGGCTATCCATCCAATAACTGGAATCTTAAAAGCCCAATTGCTAGCAACTTGAACACATTCGACACCCAAGTAGGCCATTAAAAACCCATCAGAGCTAGATCTGTGATTACAAACGTAAACACATACACCCGGCTCTTTTCCTTTCTCAAAATCTTTGTAAATTATACGCACAAAAGGGAACATCAAAAAGCGCGTAACTACCAATCCATACCAACGGATCAATTGACGTGTTACCCATAATGTTCTACGCACTCCAATAAAAGGTCGAGCGATGACAACAGGAAAGAAAAAGAAAGCGCTCATTCCAATCGTGATAATTACAAAAAGAGGATAAAATGTAAGATTGAAAATTATTTTTTTCAAAACCTGAATTATTTTTATTTATATAAATTCAATGTTAATAACTTTCGGCTTCGCTCAGTGAGATGTCTTCTGAGCACATTCGCAAGCTCAGCACAAACACTGTTGAAGGATAGTTTTTTGTCGCGAAAACGATCCCACATTAAAAATCAGACCTCAGAAATATGACCTTCATTTTTCAAATTAATAATAAATTGATAAATATCGCCAAGTGTCCGAATACTTCGAATACGTTCATCATCTCGAATTTGAACTTTAAATTTCTTTTGAAGTGCAACAACAAGGTCTACAATATCAAGACTATCAAGCCCGATGTCTTCAAAAATCATTGCATCAGCCTTAAGAAGCTCTGTATTAGTTTCAAACGATTCTTCAAAGACTTCATTCACAAGTCTTTTCAGTTGTTCGTCATCAATTATTTCATGATCCATATTAATTATTTAATTTCCGTACAATTAAAGCCGCATTAATACCCCCAAAAGCAAAACAATTTTTAACCACAACACGGATGTCTTTCTTAAGCGGCTTCATGACATGGGTAATTTGATTGCATTGAGGATCAATATCATACAAATTCAGTGTTGGATAAATAATACTTTGAGCTATCATCTCAAGAGATGCAGCTAGTTCAATAGCCCCCGATGCGCCCAAAGTATGCCCGATGTAGCCTTTAAGAGAACTTACCGGAACCTGGCCCCCAAATACATCACCAATGGCAGCTGCTTCAGCCTGATCTCCTTGTAAAGTTGCGGTTGCGTGAGCGCTGACATAGTCTACATCTTCCGGGTTCAATTGGGCGTCCTTAAGGGCGTCCTTCATGCAAGCTCTCATCCCTTCTCGGCTGGATTGACTAACATGCGTTCCACTTCCGCAAGTTGAGTAACCGATCACTTCACCATAAATGGGCGCACCTCGATTAATAGCATGTTCATATTCTTCAAGAAGCAAAACACCGGCACCTTCACCGCAAACGAGACCGTCACGTTTTTTGTCAAAAGGCCGTGGTGAAAGAGATGGAGTTTCATTGTAATGTGTTGACGTTGCATAAAGAATATCGAATGTCCCGGTAACAATAGGGTGAAGTTCCTCAGCGCCACCACAAAGCAAAACATCTTGCCTTCCACTTCGAATAAGTTCATACCCCAAACCAAGTGCTTGTAGTGATGAAGCACAAGCTGCTGAAGCGGCCATCACATACCCTTTAATTCCCAAGTACTGAGCAACATTCATTGTTACCGTATGTGATAAACATTTAAAAAAACTCATTGAAGAGAGTTCAGATATATCATAATTCCGTAAAATTGTGGAAAAAGCTTCAAGAAAGTCACCTGCTCCACCCATCGTAGAACCCATAACACAACCAAAACGGTTCGATGTCAAGAGGTTTTCATCAACCTTTCCGTCTCGAATTGCCTGCTCAGCAGCTTTCACACCAAAAAGGCTAAGTCTTCCCATTGACCTCCGAGCTTTTCGCGGAATTTCCTTTTCGTTTTGTAATTCTGCCGGTGCACCCAACAGGCTTCTAAGCCCCTTATACCCTTCCCAATCCGGCATCGCTTTGACTGAACTTTTTCCTTCAGAAAGCCCTTCCATCAAAGAGGAGAGATCGCTTCCCAATGCACTAACTACACCTCTTCCAGTGATGACAACACGTTTCACTAAAACCTCTTCTTTTCTGACTCTGTATGATTTAGGGTCTGCTAAAAAACAATTAATAACATACGGTTCCAGGTAATTCTTTTTTCATAAATTCACCTAACACACACAACCTGCAACGGACGTTTCAGAAAGAAAAGTATATTAACTTATATGCACAAGCTAGCTTATGTTAAATTGTTCGTTTTCTAGTAGTAAGTACATTATAAGTCCTTGAAAACAAGATGAATAATAGCACCCTATATACTGAGAATCAAGAAAATTAGATGATTTTTGTTGCTACCAAAATTAGCAAAAAAGGCTGTTAATATATTTATCTAAAGATTCAAAAAAAAAGAACTTTACAATTTTTTCGCACTCAGGTTTAGGCAAATTTTGGCCGACTCGAAAGAAAACACATTAATTGTACAAAGTAACTCCACGAGGTAAATCTGATAGAACTGAATCGCATGCGCAACCTAAGCTACACTGAGGATACAGAGAGTGGAAACCGGATAAAGCATGGTCTTCTGCCCGGCTAATACCGTGCGCCAGCCATGTCCGAACAGGTCATTCGGATGGGCGACGGGTGAGAATGTACAGTAATCTTTTTCAAAACCTTAAAGGTGGTTATGAATTTTACCTGCTGGAACACCACCTAAAATCGTGTGTGAAATGATAAAAGAAGATACCATCGCACCCACAATACCAGGCAATACAGCATTTTGCCCAGATGCATATAAATTACGTAGCGGCAATCTGCCAAATAAGTTAATTTGCCCCATTTTTTGTTTAATACCATAAGCTGTTCCATCTGGTGAATGAAGAAAGTCACGGTAACTAAGCATTGATGCCGATTCAACAACTTTCAGACGATCTTTATATTCTGGGAAAAAATTTGTAATACGTTTTAGGATTTGATTACTCCTGTCTTGCTTGTAGTCTTTATAGTCTTCCCCACGATTTTTTAAAGACGTATGTTGCCAGGCAGAAACTTCTTTAAAAAAAGAAGATTCAAGAGCGGTTACCACTTTATGAAGTTTGCCTTTTACATATTCATTGCTCGTTAAAACAACTATGGCAGTCGCTTTTTCATCAGCAGGCTCAAGAAGCTGATTAATATCAGGATTTGGGAAAAATGAAGTAATGGTAGGAACCAACGGCTCATCAGGATTATCTGAGCATAGGAGGCAATATAATGAAAAGAATCCCATAGAAGGTTCAAAGCCTTCAACACGATCAATAAAAGCTTTGCTCAAATGCTCACGTGGGAGTGCCTCAAGAATCGTTTTGGGATGTATGGTAAAAACACATTGATCGCATGTTATTTCCTCTCCTGTATTTAAAACGAAGTAGCCGACTTCACGATTTTTAATTTCTTTGCACTCGGTAATATACGTTTGTAAACGAACATCAACATCTAAATTTTCAAATTCTTTTTTAAATGCATCTACAAATGCATCTCCACCATTCTTAACACGCGCAACAGCCTCATAAAGCCCATAAGCAACACGGGCATGATTGGCAAATGAAACTTCAGAAGGTTTTACCCCATAACACATACAATAAGTTGCAAAAATCCTTCTCAAATTATCACTCTTGATAAGTTCGTCAAGCACGTTTGCAAGACTTTTATAATCTTCATCAAGCTTCTTGGGTATTTGTATATCCTTACTGATATCAATAGACATAATTCCTTCATAACAGTGTTCGCAGAGTGTAAAATAGGCTTCAATGCCATCGATGTCATCAGGAAAATACTCTTTTAAAGTTTTTTTTAAATTTTCCACACCGGAAGGAAGATCATAAAT
>JANLHC010000138.1 GCA_024654465.1 Candidatus Scalindua sp. | reverse complement strand
TTTCCCATAAAGCAGTAAATGCAGTGGTGAAGAGGTAGCCGCATCAGCGTGGGGCCAATGTTCTCAAAAAACGAAATAATTACGATAGGAATATTAACTACAGCTATCACAACCTGACTATAAAGCATAACATTTTTGGGTAATGATGCTAATGATTGCCATTTCCTGGAGAGACTTGTAAATAATAAAATAATGAGAATTATGTTTGTCGCGTAGAAAACAAAAAATAGTGTCTGTTGGAAATCCCTTCCGAAGAGAGCTTGTGGGATCATTGCAGAGGGTCTTAATGGAGTATCAAAGAAGGTTGCGCAACAAGAGACTGACATCAATGGTTTCATACGAATAACATAATAGATATCTCCCATACTATCAGCTAAAAGCACGCCACATATCGGGAGAAGAAATAACAAATTCTTTCTTGCCAGGGGCGATGTCGGGATAGATTTATCAACGTAATAGCATAACAACCAACCGCCCATTATAAAAAATGAGATTGGCTTAATTATCTGTAAAAAAGTAACCGTATCCGGAAGAACTCGCGTAACTCCGAAAATACACATCGCCCCATGTACTTCAGAAACAAAGCTCTGGAGCATAAAGTAAAACCATGGCCAGGCAAACATTCGGACTGACAGCACCACACATGCTAACAAAAATATCAGATACCCTGTCTCTTCAAATTTACTTTTGGCCTCTAATGGCACAACTTTCTTGAAATGAAAGAGTGTTTTCAACGTAGCATAAAACAGATACCCACCCAAAGTAAAAGATAAAACGGCAATAAATAACATAATAAGAGTAAAGATGTTTACAATCATTCTATCCTACCATTTCTTATTTTATAGATTTCATCAGCAACTTTTTCAAAACCGGCATCGTGCGTAGCCACCAATATTGTCACTCCGTCGGTTTGTAATACCTTTAAGAGTTCCAGTAAATGTTCGCTGGTCTCATCATCAATGTTAGACGTTGGTTCGTCTGCAATAATAATTTCAGGATTATTTACAAGCGCCCTTGCTATAGCTACCCGCTGCTGCTGTCCTCCGCTGAGTTCTTCGGGTGCATGGTCTAACCTATCGCCAAGCCCCACTTTTTCTAAAAGTAATTTTGCCCTTTGAAAACGTTCTCTGAAACTGATACTTAATGGTATGAGTGGATATGACACATTCTCCCAACTGGAAAGTCTGGGAATGAGATGAAAGTTCTGAAAGATAAAACCTATCTTTTCACGACGTAACCTCGAAAGACCAATATCTGAAAATGAAGTAATCTCTTCATCATAAATGAATACTTTTCCTTCAGTCGGTCTGTCCAGAGCGCCAATTACATTTAACAGGGTAGTCTTCCCTGAACCGGATGGGCCGTTAAATACGACAAATGTGTTCTTTGATATATTCAGATTAATGTCTCTTATAGCATGTACTTCATGCCGTGAATGTATACTGTAATATTTACAGAGTTTTTCCGTTCGTATCATTATTTTAATGCCGCAACCGGGGATTCGGTTGACGCCCTCCATGAAGAATAGATACTACCAACCATGGTCAATATCATTGCAAAGAAAAAACTCAGTAGACACGGTAAAGGTAAAAATCTTGCAGGAACAACAAATTCAGGTAACAAATTTATCTCCCCAATAAAAAATTGTGCGATAAAAGCTCCATTGAAGCACTTCATCCATATAATCGACAACAAAATGGCAGTGGTTGCTCCAAACAAACTGATTAATAACTGTTCAAAAGAGATAAGTTCTAAAACCTCCAGTGTCTGCCATCCAGTGGCCTTCATGATACCGATCTCCTTTCTACGTTCTGATAGCCCAAAGCCAGAGGCCACCAGGATAGCGGGAATACCTAAAGCAAATGCAACGGTATATAAAGCGGTGAAAATTCCCTCTTTAAGCATAAATCCTTTTTTTACATACAATTCTATCATACCTTTATCTTGCAATCTGTATGGTTCATTCTCAAATATATAGTACAATTCAGTAGCAATCTCCGCGTTATGTCCCGGAACGCTGTATATCTGTATATCAGTGGCAAATTCACGTTTACCGAATAAATCACCGGCATCTTCAAAAGGCATAAAAATGGTAGACGCACTCCAGATGTTCGAAGCAGAAGAGAAAAAACCCACGACGGTGAACAACTTACGATTTTGCCCTCGCATGCTGAATTGATCACCAATATTTAAATTAAAATATTTTGCCAATTCATTACCAACTACCACCTCACTCGCATTTTCAAAAATTCTGCCTGAAACACAGGAGGTTGATTCCGGCAGGTACTCTTTATCGATACCTACAATAACAGCAAGCTTATCTTGCAGATAACATCTGCCAATAATTCGTGGAACAACCTTTTTTACCCCGAAGATCTCCTTTACCTCGTCCAGATATTTCAATGGGATAGCCGCATTCCTGCCAAATTCATCAAATGTTAAATATAGATCAGCGCTTTCCTCGACAGAACCAAGTGATTGCAACCTGACGCCCTCTGAAATAGCAATGGCAGTTATGAATGGCGAAAGTATGGCGATTATACAAAGAGAGACAACAATAGACTTTGTCTTATGTCTTAATAAATTTTCTGTTGCTAAAATAAATAGATTA
>JANLHC010000133.1 GCA_024654465.1 Candidatus Scalindua sp. | reverse complement strand
CTAGGGGCAATAGAGAGATGGGTTGTATGGGGTACAAAGGTAGAAAAGCTTTCTTAAGTTCCATGTAAGTAGCGTCTTATATGGTCAGGTGATAGTTTGAAGATATGAGATGATGCCAGGATAAGTAGAATATTCTACGGTGAAAAACAGTCCTGAAAAACATCATGAAATACGAAAAAAATTTCCATATTTCATGATGTTTTTCTGCCATAATGATTTAGCAAAGCGAGACAAAATGTAGCCGGATATACTTGTGCTTGTGCTACATTTTTGTAAGCGGCTACATAAAACATGGTTTGCCTGTTATGATCTTGGCTATTCTTTTATAAAGAATTTTTTCATCATTTTGTAGATTGTAACCCGATGTATGCCGAGTAAGCGTGCGGCTTTGGACTTGTTCCAGCCGGCTTTTTCTAATGCCTGGACGATTTGCTGCCGATCGATGACATTGCCTGTTTCTACACGTCTTCTATCACGAGCTCTCGTGTCTTCAAATTCTGAGGGCAGGTTCTCTATCGTGATGACCGTATTATCACACGTAATAAATGCATATTCCATAGTATTATAGAGTTCCCTTACGTTTCCAGGCCATTTGTGGTGCATAAAGATTATTTGAACATTTGTAGATACCGATTTAATGTTTTTGTTTAATCTCGTATTAAGTTTTTGTATAAAATGCTCTACCAGGAGGGGAATATCTTCATACCTTTCCCTGAGAGGAGGTATCTTCAATTCCACTACTTTCAGTCTGTGGTACAAATCTTCCCTGAATTTACCTTCACTGACCTTTTTTCTCAGGTCCTGGTTCGTAGCCGCTATCACTCTGACATTTGCTTTGATGGTATTTGAATCTCCGACTTTTTCAAAGACTCTTTCTTCAAGCACCCTTAGTAAACGTAATTGCATAGTGTTTGATATATCTCCTATTTCATCCAGGAAAATAGTGCCGCCTTCAGCCTTTTGAAACCTTCCCATTCTGTCACTGATAGCACCGGTAAACGAGCCCTTAACGTGCCCAAACAGCTCACTCTCCAGTACACTGTCGGACAAGGAGGAACAACTAACCACGACAAAAGGAACATTTTCTGCTCCTTTATTATGGTAATGCAATGCTTCAGCTACCAACCTCTTCCCTGTACCGTTTTCACCCGTAATCAACACCGTCGTCGGTGTATCTGACAACATCTCAATCAAAGAGAAAATTTTCTGTAACTCTTCGTTTTTACCAATAATATTACGAAATTGATGGCGCTCTTGTAACGTACTCTCAAGGACCGCAAGCCGGGTTTCATCTCTCACGACGACGACACAACCGTTAAATTTGTTATTGTTTCCTAACAGCGGGTACGTGATAACGCTAACTAAACATCTGTACCTCTTAATGTTGAAACATTCAAAGCGATTCCTTTCTGCAGGAAGTTTTGTATTTTTTGTCTCCATAAGGGCGTCAATACATTCCCCTTCACAATATTTATGCACTAAATTAAACTTTTTACCCCTGGCTTCATTAATACCAGGTAAGCCGCAAATCTTTCTGGCAGATTCATTGAATTCAACTATTTGTAGTTCTCTGTCTACCAAAATAATGCCATCCCTGATACTCTTGAAGATTGCCTCAAGGTTTTCTTTATATTTCTTGATCTCTTCATGTGCTGCATCAACTTTACTCTCTGCAAACTTTCGTTCGGTGATATCAGTTAATAATGTTCTACATTGTCTGGAGCCCTCGCCTGCATCGTGTAAAACAGTACATTCAAGTTGTACATGGAAAACTGTACCATCTTTCCTAACCATCTTTAATTCACACGCCCTGGTTTGTTTCCCATCAAAAATATTTCTGCGGTATAGGTAGTATTTATCTTGATCTTCACTCACAATGAATTTTGATATGGGTTCTTTAGCCAACAAACTTCGTGTTGTTCTCAGCATTGCAGCGCCTGTTAGATTGGCTTCCAGGATCAATCCTTTTTCACTGACGGTAAAATATCCAACCGGGGCAAAGTCAAACAGGTCTAAGTATTTCTGTCGAGACTCTTCAATCAGTAACTGGGCTTCGCGAAGTTCATCATTCTGCATTTCCAGTTCGATCTGGTGTACCTGAAGCTCATGTGCCTGTTTACGGACTTCTCTATCCGACAGTTTCTCTATTGGTATCACATCGGATTTGAGCTTTCCTTCTGCTCTTTTGCGAAGTACAAAAACCTTTTTTGTTTCCTGATCTTTTTCCTTTTTTTCCATGATCTAATTACAAGCGCAATGAAATTACGAGATTCAGAAATTATAAGTATTTACAAAAGTATTTGATTCCAAACCGAGATCGGAATCACAATTCCTATACAAGTAATGAGAGTTTTTAGTATTAAATTTAAAGAGTCTAAAACGTTATTGGCTACTAAAACCGTTCAATAGAGTTCATTAATTAATGAATCTACCTCCTTAATATTTGTTTTTCTTTTTATTAACGGAAGGTCCTTATGTTTTATAAAATTATCCAGATAGGTTTTTCGGGAATTTTTGAAAATTACGCCTATCGGTATTTTATCTCCCCATTCACTTGATTTTTTATATGCTTTTGATTTGTCTGTAGGATCATAGGAATTGTCAAGTTGGTACACCCTGTCACTGTACCACTTGTAAGTATTGACATGGTTAAAAGAAACGCACGGCTGAAGTACATCGATGAGTGAAAAACCGGGAGTGCGAATTCCTTCCTCTATCAGCTTTGTGGTAAACGCCATATCCTTTGAAAAGCTCCTCGCGACAAAAGCTGCGTCCAGAGTAACCGCCATCTCTAATGGATTAAAAGGGATGGTAAATACACCATCGGGCTGAGTTTTCGTTACCATTCCCAGATCAGAAGTGGGAGATGCCTGTCCTTTGGTAAGGCCATAAATCTGATTATTATGAACGATTAAGGTAATATCGATATTTCTGCGTATAGCATGTATGAAATGGTTGCCACCTTCCCCATAGATGTCTCCATCTCCACTTGTAACAAGCACCATGAGTTTGTGGTTTGCAACTTTTGCCCCAAAGGCTGCCGGCAATGCCCTCCCATGTAAACCGTCGAAACCATTTGCTTTGATATAATGCGGCAGTTTTGCCGCCTGCCCTATTCCTGAAACCATGAGCACCTCATGTGGTTTTTTCTTCAAATTAGCAAGTGCGTTTTCTACCGAAGAAAGTATGCTGTAATCCCCGCATCCCGGACACCATGCCCTCTCAACAGAATAATGGAAGTGGTTTTCTTTTGTCATTTCTGCCTCTTTTCAAACTTTTTGACGATAAACCGCACATCGAATGGACGTCCGTCGTACCTCAGGATAGGTTCTCCCGTATCTATCCTGGTTTCCCTCTTAAGCAATCTATTGAATTGTGCCTGGTAGTTGTTTTCAACCACACGAATATCTTTTCTCGATTTCAGGAGCCTGATCGATTCCTCTACAGGGAATGGCCATATCTTATTATAATGAATCATTGCTACGCTCTTTTTCTTCTCAAGCAAATAATCTATTGTCTCCCTGACAGCCCCATACGTTGATCCCCATGACACTAAAACTGTTTTAGCATTTTGCAGACCATAATATTGCGGCCCGTAAAATTCTTTTTTCATATCATTAATTTTTCTAAAGCGTTTTTCTGTCAGTTTTTCTGCAACAACCATGTCTTCGGAAATGTGGCCATCCTCAGTATGTACATGACTATCTACTATGAACGTTACCTTATCCTGTCCGTAATACGCCAGAGGTGATACACCGCTCTTCGTATTTTTATATCGAAGATAAGGCTTTTTCAGATTGCCGCTTTTAACCATATAGCTTTTGTACTTAACCTTGTTTGGATTGAGCTTGTCCAGGGTAATAGAGCTGTCAACCAGATGCTGATCTCCGAGTATAAACACGGGTACCTGATATTTTTCGGCAAGGTTCATTGCGTGAATGGAGGTATAAAAGGCCTCTTCCGCTGTACCCGGAGCAAAAACAAAGCGTGGAAATTCTCCATGACCTATATTCAAAACCAGGTCGAGATCCTCCTGTGCGGTACGTGTTGGAGACCCGGTTGCGGGACCGGGTCTCTGCATATTTGCTATCACTACCGGAATTTCAGCTGCCCCGGCAAGACTGATACCTTCACACATCAGAGAAAGACCTCCTCCGGAAGTTGTGACAGCGGAACGCGCACCTGCAGCCCCTGCTCCCAGCGCCATATTGCAAGCAGCTATCTCGTCCTCTGCCTGTTCTGATATTATTCCAAACTTCTTGGCCTTACCGGTTATATATATGAAGATTCCTGTAGATGGTGACATTGGATACGCGCTGATAAACCGAACCCCACCGGCGATCATCCCAATCGCTATTGACTCCGCCCCATTTATCAACATCCGGTTCTTCTTTCTTACCGTGCCAATAGTAGTTTTAATATTTTGATAATTTTCTGAAGTGTATGTGAATCCTTTTGTGGCGGCATTTATATTCCCTTTAATTTGTTCCGGTGATTTTTCTTCAAAGCGGGTTTCCAGAAAACCGACGAGATCTTTAAGGTCGAGCCTCAAAAGCGAAAACAAAACCCCTGCCGCTACAGAGTTTATATAAACGGGGCTGCCACTTTCATTTGATAATTTTGCCAGGGGAACCGCAACGACTTGAATATTTCGCGCTTTTATTACTTTTATGGTATCGGAATCGTGGACAATGATTGCGGGACCGGTTAAAGATTGATAATGTACTTCCACACTTTCCTGATCAAGCGCGACCAGTAGTTGGGAAGACACGGTCGGAGCATATACCGGCTTGTCACTCACCCGAATATTGGTGAAGTTGTGACCGCCACGAATTCTGGACATATAGTCCTGGGATGTAAAAAGGTGATAACCATTTCTGGCAAGCACCTTGGTGAGAATTCCGGCAATTGTCTGCAGTCCCTGTCCCGCACTACCGGCGATGGTGATATTAAAATCAAATGGCATTTATAAATTCCTTGTCAATACTGATAACATTACACCTGGTAACTAAACAAATTTTCTTTACCGTAAATACATTTTACACAAAAAAAAAGAGATGAAAATCTCCCCTTTATGTAAAATATTTATCAGAATTATATTAGTGATTAAACTATATATCTACTCTTAAATGGAATTTTTTTTAGTTACTCTTTCCTATAGTTCCCGTTCACGGCTCAATTATGGTAAAATGCTTGTCTACAAGTAGTTTTTTTGTTTTTTGAATCATAAAACTACCTGTTACTTTGTTAGATATAAATTCAATTTTCAGTTTATTTTTCGATTTCTGATTTCTTGATTATGTAATTTAACAAACCACCGCAGATAATTTTGTTTCTATCTCCTTCGCTTAAACTAATACTCGTTTTTATAGTTTTGTCATGTAATTCAATAGTCACATGATTTCCATGTAAGACTTCTGCTTTGATTTTTGGAAATCTTATGATATCCCCCTCTTTTATAGAAATGTAATCCGCAGGGTTTTCAAAGATCAAGGGTATGATTCCGAAGTTGATAAGATTGGAGTAATGGATACGAGCAAAGCTCTTAGCTATTTTCACCCTCACTCCCAAATATCTTGGAGCAATCGCAGCATGCTCCCGTGAAGAACCCTGCCCGTAGTTTTCTCCTCCTACAACTGCGACATTACCGGCAAGTTTCGCTTTTTCCGGAAATTCAGGATCTACCTGATTGTAGACAAATTTGCTTATTTCGGGGATATTACTTCTTAACGGCAGTACATTATTACCAGCCGGCATTATGTGGTCTGTCGTAATATTATCACCAACCTTGAGGACTACCTTACACTCCAGAGATAAAGGGAGTTCTTCAAAATCCGGGAATGGCATGATATTGGGTCCACGCCTGACATCTAATTTGGCTGTATTGGATATTGGCGGGATTATCATTGAATCGTTTATGATATATTTCTTTGGATTTGCCACTCTGGGATAAGTCCCCAGATTTCTGGGATCTCTAATTTCTCCGAATATACCGGCAGCAACCGCAGTTTCAGGACTACACAGATATATTCTGTCGTCCTTTGTTCCGCTACGTCCAGGAAAATTCCTGGGAAATGTTCTCAGGGAAACAGTGCCTGACGCAGGAGCCTGCCCCATTCCAATGCACCCCAGGCAGCCCGATTGTTGAATCTTCGCTCCTGCATTTAGCAAAGAAATAATACCACCTTTGGCTGCTACGTTTTCAAGTACCTGCCTGCTTCCCGGATTGATTTCAAAAGATATACGGTCATGAATCTTATTATCTTCCAGAACCTTGCAAACCATCATTAGATCACGAAAAGATGAATTGACAGAGGAACCCACAATACATTGATGAACAGTTTCCCCTTCAACGTCTTTAACCTTTTTTACATTATCCGGAGAGGACGGACAGGCAATTAGCGGTTCGAGTTCGGACAAATTTATTTCGTCCAATTTATCATATTTTGCCCCATTGTCAGCCGTTAATTCAACCCATGCGTCACTTCGTTCCTGAGATTGTAAGTATCTTTTAGTCTGATTGTCAGAGGGAAAGACAGTACTTGTCGCCCCTAATTCTGCGCCCATATTTGCTATTGTAGCGCGGTCTGTTGCACTCAGGTACCTTACGCCGGGACCAAAGTATTCGATAATATATCCTACTCCACCTTTTACAGAATGACGTCTCAACATCTCAAGAATAATATCTTTCCCGCTAACCCAATCTTGCAATTTACCGGTTAGTTTAACTCCAAATATTTTTGGGTATTTGAGGTAATACGGTTCCCCGGCCATAGCCGTAGCAACATCCAATCCCCCCGCACCAATAGCTAACATACCCATTGCCCCTCCTGTACAGGTGTGGCTGTCGGAGCCCAGCATTGTTTTTCCTGGAATTCCAAAGCGCTCGAAATGAACCTGATGTGAAATGCCATTCCCCGGTTTCGAAAAAAATACGCCATACTTTGCAGCAAACGTTTGCAGGAACAGATGATCATCCATGTTTCTAAAATCTGTTTGTAACAGATTATGATCTACGTAACACACAGATAATTCAGTCTGTACCCTGTCAATTCCCATTTTTTCAAACTCTAGAGAAACCATAGTTCCTGTCGCATCTTGTGTTAAAGTATGATCTATTCTAATACCTACCTCTTCACCAGGTATGGGTTTCCCTTTTACAAGGTGCTGTTCTAATATTTTTTGAGACAATGTTTTACCACTCATGAATTGACCTTTATGACTTTCTCATGAATTCTTTCCAGAGTTATCGTATAAAGAGAATTTAGGCTATTTTTAACATAGAATGAAGACTTTTCAAAACAAAAAAAAAGAGTAGATTGTATGAAAAAGGTGGTTGCGGTGGCTTATATGCCATATGTGTCAGGCATCATAAATTCTGTGAAACTCTAAAAATTAACTTGATATTAGTATTCCAACATATGTAGCATAGAAAAGCCGACTAAACTGCATTATGATGCAAGCTTTATTGTCGCTGACATTACTATCAAGTTGTTCTTAATACTCTATGACACAGAAGCAATTTCTTGGGACGTAAAATGAGCAACTACATTGTTACTGTTAAGCAGGTCCCCGACATAACTCAAATTACCGGCAACGCTTTCAATCCTGAAACCGGTACCTTAAAACGTGGTACATTACCCAGTGTGATCAACAAACTTGATGCAGATGCACTCGCGTTTGCCAATAAGATGAAACACTTATCACCCGGAAAGATAGTTTGTCTCACAATGGGGCCACCAAAATCCAGTGAAGTATTAACATATTCGTTGAGCCGGTGTGCTGACCATGCTGTACTCCTTACAGATAGAGTACTGGGAGGTGCAGATACCCCCGCAACAGCTAATCCATTAGCATATGCCATAAGGAAAATAGCAAAAGATATATTCAATGGAAATGATGATTATGTGGTGATATCGGGTATGCAATCGGTTGATGGTGATACCGCTCAGGTACCCGCACAAATAGCTGAGGAGTTACAAATACCCTGTATTGCATATGCAACAGAGGTTGAGTCTATTAATGGTAAGTTCCGAATTGAGAAAATCGTTTCTGGTGGCAATCAGTGGGTAAGTCCTAAGGCGCTACCATACGTGGTAACAGTTGCTAATTATGAATACCCATTGTTTGCATCTTTTAGGCGTTCACGATGGGCCAACAAATTTGCAGTAATTAATTGGACCGCAGATGATATAAAACCCACATTGTTTGGTTACGATGGATCTAAGACACGTGTGACAAGAGTTTTTCCACCACCGAAGGGTGCCAGAAAAAATAAACATTGTCATAATATTGATGAGTTTGTTAAAGAGTTGGTGTCGACCTATAAAAAAGGTAGATCGAGTGGTGCTTTTGAAGGAGAAGAGACAGATTATATAGTTCCGTCAGATAGGCCAGGAGGTTTGTTTCAGCGTAATTATGAAGGTACTGATAAAGAAATCAATGCGTATAAACAGGTTACGCAAGCTCTGTCCAAGCTGGGGATCACCAAAGTAGATCAACTGAATGAGTCCCTTGTTGAAAGGGTTCAGGAACATCTCCAGGAAAAACTAACTAAAAAAATGTTACAAGAAATGATCGAGGGGTATAAGACGACACAGACCAGTTATTCCGGTGATGTCTGGGTAATTGCTGAGCATGATGGTAAAAAGACGAATGACGTTACCTGTGAACTTTTAGGAAAAGCCACTCACCTGGCGAAACCATTAGGGGTAAGAGTAGGTGTTGTTATTGCAGGTTACCAATGCAAACATATGGCAAATGACCTTATTGCTGCCGGTGCAGATGATGTTCACATAATTGAAGATGTACTTCTGGAAGATTTCAGGCCCGGACCTTACCGGAATGCTGTTGTTGATGCGATAAAGAAACATAATCCACAAATCGTTTTGTTTGGAGCTACTCCTCAAGGGAGAGTTTTAGCTCCCATGATTGCTTATCGCCTTGGTTGTGGGCTAACAGCTGATTGTACCAGTTTGGATATCAGGGACAATTCAAGACAAGGCAATATTGCAATATTGATGCAGACCCGTCCTGCCCTCGGTGGTAATATAATGGCAACTATTATTACAAAGGATTCAAAAATACAAATGGCTACTGCCAGACTTGGGGTAATGAAAAAAAACAGGCCCGACCATTCCCGAAAGGGTAATATAATTGAACATAGCGTTACTCTTGCCGAATCAGATGTCGGGTTTGATATTATTAAAACCGAATTGAGTGGTGGAAGTGCAAATCTCTCTAACGCTGATGTAGTAGTTTCAGGTGGTAGAGGTCTCAGGAACAAGGATAATTATGATAAACTTGTAAGCGACTTGGCCGCAGTGATTAGAAAGAAACTTGACTGTCAGGTTGAACTTGGGGCTTCCAGGGCAGCCGTAGAGCAAGGCTTTATTAACCGTACCCACCAGGTTGGCCAAACAGGAACCGCTGTCAGTCCCAGGCTTTATATAGCGCTCGGAATTTCAGGTGCTATACAACACTTAATTGGTATTGAAAATTCCGAAATAATTGTAGCCATTAATTCTGATCCACTGGCACCTATTTTTAAGCATTCTGATTACTACATGGTTGGAAATGCGGAAGAGATTGTACCGCAAATTACTGAAGCGTTGAGACACTGATATCGAGATAATTAAAGGATATCAATCTTAAACCGTCAATTTTTGATAATAATGGAAATAAAAGAAAAGGATAATACACACATTTCAATTCTTGTTGTTGGCGCGGGGCCTGCTGGTCTTGCTGCCGCAATTGCAGCAAGAAGTGCAAATAAAGATGCAGACATTGCGGTGCTGGAAAAAGGAGAGGCTGTCGGGAACCATAACTTGTCTGGAGCTGTTTTGGAAACGGCTTCGTTAAAACGCCTGCTTGACGAAGCCAGACCGGATTGGCGTACCATAAAAGGAGCAGATAGTATCCTGGGAAGAGAGGTAAAAGACGATGAAGTGCAACTCCTCCTGGGAAAGGAACTTGCAGTTAATATTTCATTCCTGATGAAGATTTGCAAGAAATTAGGATTATCATTTGGTGAAATCTGTAATGACGGCAATTCCATAGTTTCAATAAGCAAGTTAACAAGGTTACTGGGTGAAATTGCCTTATCATTGGGTATCGAAATTTATACAGGCTTTGGTGTAAAGGAAATCTTATACGATCAGGACAATAGGAAAGCTCATGGAGTTAAGCTTGTAGATCAGGGGCTTGACAAAGAGGGAAACCCGCAACCAAATTACATTGAGGGCGAAACGATTACGGCAGATATCATAATCCTTGCCGAAGGAACGGATGGTCTTGTCACTGAAGATTTTGTCGTAAAGGCTGGTCTTAACCGTAAGAACGATCAAGTATTTTCGGTTGGCGTTAAAGAAATCATACGAGTAAGTCAACAGAAGTATGAATCGTTCGGTGACAATCGTGTAATTCATACGATGGGGTTTCCATTATGGTTGCCAATATTTGGACCTGCAATTTTTGGTGGCGGATTCGCGTATAGCTGCGGTGAAAACGAAATTGCTGTTGGTATAATTGCCGGGGCAGACTGGAAGTATTATAACTTTAATCCGCAAAAAGCACTCGAAGATTTCAAGCAGCATACCGTTATCCGAGAGTACGTTGATGGGGGGGAAATTATTGAAGCTGGTGTAAAGATGATTCCCGAAGGTGGATACTATGCTGTACCTCGTTACTTACCATCAGGCTCTGATGAAAAAACAATGAAAACTGTCGGCTACAAGAATGTAATGATAATTGGAGACAGTGCCGGTTTTGTAAATATGAAAAAAATAAAGGGACTACATAATGCTATAGAATCAGGCGCACTCGCAGGCAATGCAGCAATTAAGTGCTTGGAAACCCCAGAGAAAGCTGCTGATGAATATACCAGAAAGCTGGAAAGTAATTCCGTGATGGATGAGATGAAATCAGCCAGAAATTTCCGTGCAATAGTTGCAAGATTTGGCCAGGCAATAGGTGTACCACTCTCAATCGCTGGCAATCTTCTTCCCAGGTTTACTATGGAAAAAGATTATAAAACTATGACCTCCAGGAAGTTTACCTTTTATACTCCCGGCGAATTTGACAAGCCTACTTTTGTCGCATTGGCTGTCACAGAACACAGGGAAGAACAGCCGTCACATCTAAGTATTTTAGACCCCAGCCTTTGTATTAATCAATGTGACTCTCTATTTAATCGAGCTTGTATAACGTTTTGTCCTGCCGGGGTCTATGAGAAGATTGGAATTGATACCCGTCCGGCTAATCCCTCAAATTGTGTTCACTGTAAGACCTGTCAAAGAAAGTGCCCGTTTGACAATATCAGATGGACTGTACCTGAAGGAAATGGTGGTCCCAAATATAAACTCATGTAAATCATTTAAAATAATCTTCACATAATATCATATCATAATATTTGTCAGTAGGGAGGGGTAACTTACTTTTTTTAGATTTTTCCAATTTAATTATAAGCATTACTTATGAACATTGAAGAGAAACTGGATTTAGAAGAAATAAATAAAAGCTTTGTCAAAAAAGAAAGCAAAGAAAGAATCATATGGGCTTATGAAACCTTCAAAGAGGGTTTATTTTTAACAACGAGTGGCGGTAAAACGTCAGCAGTTTTACCTAACCTGACAAGAGACGCATTAGGTTTTTGCCCTCCTATAATATTTGTAGATATAGGATATTTCAATGATTGCACACATAATATGCTGAAATATCTGGAAAACGAAGGATATGATATTAGAATTTATAAAAGCTCAATTTCTAAAAAGGAGATTGAAGAGAAATATCCAAATTGGGGTGATCCTGATTCAAATTATTTTAATAAGGTTGTATCTATTATAAAGCATGGACCGCTGAATAGAGGATTTAAAGAGTTAAAAGTTAAAGCATGGCTTGGAGGAATCATGAGTCATGAAACAGAAGAGAGAAAAAATGCAAATTTTGTTCAATATAATAAAGATATATGCCAGGTTCTTCCTATTTTAGATTGGGACCATTGTAAAATAAATGAATATCTTATTTTAAATAAATTGCCAATTAACCAAAATCATTTTGATATTACCAAAGGACCCGATCAAAAAAGGGAATGTAATATATGGAAAGAGTGTGGGATATTTCGAAATATGTAAAAAATAAGTAATCATACCAAGACTCAGCGTTCGCTAAGAAACAAAAGACAATAGTTTTTCTCTTTACTTAATAACAGGAACAACAGCGACTATTTATTTCTATATATATAATAAACACAGTTCAGATGGGCTGAAAGCATTTATCACCGTTTGCCTTAGTAAACCAAACTATTTTGACACATAATAGCCGTAATCCGTGGCTGGTCCAATTGCCTGAGAAAATCCGAAACGACAATCTGCCGGATGGCGACCCTTGCCGTGCAATCCTAACCGTTTAGAACTATTCCGGAAGAATTTCCCATACCAGAGCAATTATTAGAATAAAAATATATTTTTTTCTGATTGACATGGTACAATACATGCCGATAGTATTTAGCATCGCATGTCTTTAACGTTCACTGTTAACCTTAAAGCAAAGTAAAATACGCATTTCTTATGTCTTAATGAGCTTTCACCACTTGATTTTCGTTTCTCAGGTCAAACCATTATTGTGTCATAGGTAACGAAGCAGTATACATAGTCAACTATTTACTGCTGCAACACAAAAAGTAATAACAGATTAAGTACAAATTTATTAATTAGAAAGGAAAACAGAATGAAGATTTATGTAGGAAATATGTCATACGATACCACAGAAGAGGATTTGCATCTGGCCTGCAAAGAATTCGGCAAGGTTATATCCGCTACTATTATAAAAGACAAGTTTAGTGGCCAGGCAAAAGGATTTGCGTTCGTGGAGATGTCCTCCAAGGCAGAAGGACAGGCGGCAATCGATGGTCTGAATGGCAAAGAGCTGAAAGGAAGAGAACTTAACGTAAATGAGGCCCGTCCTCGCACCGAGAATTTCAGAGGCGGTAGCACAGGAGGATATGGCGGTGGCCAGAGAGGCGGTAACACAGGAGGATATGGTGGCGGCCAGGGAGGCGGTAACACAGGAGGATATGGCGGCGGCGGAGGTTACGGAGGTCATGGAGGCAGTGATAGTGGCAAAAGAGAATTTGGCGGTGGCAGGAAATCTTACGGCGGCAAAGGAGGATCAGGCGGTGGTGGTAAAAAAGGATTTAGCGGCGGCGCTGGCAGAGGTGGTGGTCGAGGGAGGTAGAGGCGAAAGAGACGAATTGACACTAAAATAGAAAAAAGATTTATTTAGCCACAGACTTTCACAGATA
The DNA here is from genome assembly GCA_024654465.1 of Candidatus Scalindua sp. Taxonomy (GTDB): domain Bacteria; phylum Planctomycetota; class Brocadiia; order Brocadiales; family Scalinduaceae; genus Scalindua. The sequence continues at coordinate 21,008 of JANLHC010000133.1, read as the reverse complement.
AATGCTGATGATCGAAACTAAAAAAGAAGAGATACAGGCTCACCGCTCCCCGGGCAAAAGGTGTCGAGGGCAAACCACCCTAGGAGTAGCTTCAAGGTCCAACTCCCGCCAGAACGACGTCGGGCTGGCAGTCGGGAAGACGCGAAGAACACAAAGGAAAACAGAAAATATGGGATAAAAGATAATTTCACATATAGACACAGAGTTTACTAAGAAACGAGATTTAAAAAAACAAAACAAAAGATAATAGCTTTTCCCTTTGTGTTCTTCGTGTGAGGAATTGCCAGATAACAAATGACTAATTATCATCTGAAATGCTCGCTCCGACAGCTTTCTGTACGAGAGTAAAATCTACCTTGTCGGAAGCAGACAAAACGGCCATCGCCATCTTACCATCTATTTTAACCATCACTGTTTTGGCTAATTTTCTTCCCGGTATGTGCGCGCAAGCGGCAACTTCTTGTGCGGTGTAAGCATGCGAATGAAAAACAGATATATACTTAATGTTATTATTGCCAAGAAATTCCTTTAATCGGTTCACAGCCATGATAATCCCCTTATTAAGTTATAATAAAAATTAAGATTCACGGGAAACCAAAAAGTGAGATTATGATTTGACAATTTATTTTTATAAATTTCATCCCAATATCCAAGGTGTTTTCATTTCGTCATTGGGTAACTGTTCATAAAGATTTACTGTTTCGGTTTCCTTGTATTTTCCCACATAGTCACTGTACATCTTTATACTTGCTAACTCGCCTGTCATTGCTAAATCAAGTGCTACTGTTGCGTCTGCATTGAGATTTGGTAATGCGATACCTCCATGCTCCTGAGGCTTATAATTGATCTCTTCAGTTCCACCCAATCTCGCATACTCCTCTTATCACATTTTTACATGAGTTTCTTCTTCCAGCATCATTTCCTGGAAGGCGTGCATACCGCTTATAATATTAACAGAAACGGACGATCTTGAATAAAATTCGTAAGTAATCAGTTCTGAAAAAATTTTGTATTATATGTATAAAAGGTGTATATTGGTTTTGTTATTAGTTTGTAAGGTTTCAATACTTAAGAAGAAGATTTTTAAGCTAATTTACCTCCCCTTATAGCTATTGAACTCTTACATTAGTATGAAAATCTTCCACTCTATGGAACAGTAAAATGGAAACGCAAAACAGAGAAAATGACACGTATGTCTCAACCGATAAATTAGACAGAAAGTGGATAGACGTAAATATACCCTGTAGCGCTGCCTGCCCCGCCATGACAGATATTCCGGGCTACATCCAGGCTATCAAGGATGGTGATTACAAAACAGCATACCGTATCAATAGAATGGAAAATATATTGCCCGGTGTATTGGGCCGTGTTTGTGACCGCCCTTGCGAGCCTGCCTGTCGACACGGTTGGGATGGACTTGGCGATCCCGTGTCAATATGTTTCCTTAAGCGCGCGGCGGCTGATTATGGAATGGGACCGGTAAATCCGGAAATTAAATCTAACGGCAAAAAGGTTTGCGTAATCGGAGCTGGCCCGTCCGGATTAACCGCAGCCAATGACCTGGCCTTAAAGGGATACCAGGTAACAATACTGGAACAATTCGACCAGCCCGGTGGAATGTTGCGATACGGTATTCCTCAATTCCGGCTGCCGTATGACGTGGTAGCCGAAGATGTAAAATCGATTACCGATCTGGGTGTAACGATCAAGACCAATGTCCGGGTTGAAGATGTCAGGGATATTGAAAAACTGAGAAAAGATTATGATGCGGTTATACTGGCAGGCGGATGCGCAAATCCTAAACAAACCACTGTTCCCGGTATCGACAGTAAGGGTGTATATTGGGGCCTTGATTTCCTGATAGCCGCAAACAGGGAAGAGTTAGATATACCGTTAGAAAAGGTCGTCGTAATCGGTGGTGGGTTTACTGCCGTGGATTGTACTCGTATGTCCTACCGGCTGGGAGCCAAAAATATTACGTTAGCTTACCGCCGTACGAAAGACGATATGTATGTCGGCGCACATGAACTTGAAGTCATGGAGGCAGAAGGAATTGGCACACTATTTTTAGCTTCACCTGTAAGCATGATTTCCAATGATGAAGGAATAGTCACAGGCATACAATTCATTCACAATTCTATTAACAAAGACCGTTCAATAACCCCAATAGAAGGGTCTGAATTTGTCGTGGAAGCTGATACCGTTATATTTGCCGTTGGACAGGAAGCCGATGAAAAAATTGTGGAAACTGAAAATGTTGAACTGAAGCATGATTTTTCCATAGCCGGTGATTTCAGGAACGGTTCTTCTACGGTTATCGAAGCTGTGGCAGATGGACGTAAGGTCGCCAGGGAAGTTCATATACAGCTATCGGGTATAAAAGGTTTTCAAGACACTATCCATATTAGTGAGGTAAAAGATACCGGAAGAAAACGAGATTATGATTTTATTCCTGTCCAACCCATGGACACAACTTCCATGCGTGACAGAACAATTAAAAACAGAGAGGTAGAAACCGGATATTCAAAAGAAAAATCTATTACTGAAGCTAAACGGTGTTATCTCTGCCATTATAATTACCAGATAGACATCAGCCGCTGCATCTACTGTCTGGCCTGCATCGATGTGATGCCGGTGGATTGTATCAAGATGGCAAAGGATATAGAGGTTACCGAAGACGGGAATTTAAATTATGTAGAAACAAAAAAATGGAGTGAAGTAGAGGCCATTACTATAGATAACGATAAATGCATCCGATGCGGAAACTGCGTTCGTGCCTGCCCGGTGGATTGCATTTCCATCTCCAAATACAAGCTTGAAACGGTGGAGGAGAAATGAAACATGTTATTATTGGTGCAGGAGTAGCAGGGATCACCGCCGCCAAAACCATCAAGGAGTTGGACAGGAATGCGGAAGTTGTGGTAATCGGGGATGAATTGTTTTTACCATACAAGCGCTATTTGTTATCGGAATTTCTGTGTAACTCCATAAGAAGAAAAGAATTATTTTTCTTCCCAATGAGCATGTTGAAAGAGTTGGGAATCAGACTTCGTAACGGTACATGGGTAAAAGCCATTGATCCTTCGAAAAAAGAGATTAAACTCTTTCATAACGAAGTTGTGCATTACGATAAACTCCTCATTGCTACCGGCGGCAGTCCCGGACTGGGACTTGTGTTACAACCATACAAGAAATACATCCACTTCTATTATTCTTTATACGATACACTGGTATTAAAAGAAAAGTTACCTGAAATCCGGAAGTGCGTTGTTTTTGGAGATGGCGTAAGCTGCCTTGATTTGATCTGTATGTTGCGCAACCTTGGAAAGCAGGTTACTTATATCACCAAAGGAGAACGGGCAACATTTGCCCTGGATGAATATAATTTTGAAGGTGAATTACATGAGTTTCTGGAAGAAAAGGGAATAGAAATCATAACCGCAGACCAGATTGTTTCTATAGAAGAGTCAGATCACGGTTACAAGGTCGAATCAATACAGCAAACGATGTTAACGGCTGATATTGTCTTTGCCTGGGATTATTATAAGCCAAATATCTCATGTATAGAAGGTTCTGCCATAGAAAAAAAACTGGGTATTTTAGTGAACGTAAAACTGGAAACATCTCAGAAAGACATCTACGCGGCTGGAGATTGTGTAGAAATTTATCATCCCGGCATTAAAGATTACTGGATTAATTTTGGACTGCCTAACGCGTTGGAACAGGGAAAAATTGCCGGTAAGAATATGTTGGGACAACATGAGGAATACAAAATTCAAGAAGCAATTGTTTTCAATCTTATGGGACAATCACTGAAAGCAAGGTGGTGGAAATGAAATATTCCGAAATTACAATTCGCTTCTGTGGAATAGCGGGTGACGGCATAGTAGCTTCAGGAAAGATTTTAGCGGGTGCATGTGCCAAAATAGGTTTGCATGTAATGGTAAATAATATCTACAGTGCTGAAATCAGGGGCCTTGGTAAATCTTCCGCAACAATCAGGTTTTCAACATCAAAGCTGTATAGTATGGGTGATGGTTTAGACCTGCTTGTGGGAATGGTGAGTAAAGAATCTATTATTGACCTGCGTGATGTTAAGGAGCGAGGTAATGTAATTTATGACACCAGCACGATCGGTGATGTAGTGGAAGAAGATAGTCTGGTGTCACATATCACACCGGAAATACAAGGACATGGTCTGCCCATTACGAAACTGGCAAATGAAGCATCAGGTACAAATCAAGGGAAAAACCTGGTTGCAATTGGAGCAATATGTTACTTCTATTCATTGCCACCTGAGATGTTTGTAGATCAGATAAAAGGTTTATTCACCCGAAAGGGTGAGCGGGTAGTAGAGATAAATATTAAAGCCTTCCGTTTAGGTTATGAATATTTCAAGGAAAATTATCCTCTTAATAACCAGTTTGAGATTGACAAAAGATCAAAACCCAGGAAACTGACAAGTGGCAACGATGCGATTGCCAAAGGTGCAATAGATTGCGGTTTGAAATTCTTTGCGGGATATCCCATTACGCCGGCAACAAAAATCATGGAGATCGCGGCAAAGGAATTGCCGAAGCTGGGTGGATGGACCCTCCAGATGGAGGACGAAATTGCGGCTATCGGTGCGGTATTGGGAGCCTGGTTTGCCGGAAAGCGCGCAATGACTGCCACTTCCGGTCCCGGCCTTTCACTGATGAGTGAAATGATTAACTTGTCGGTAATGGCTGAAATCCCGACAGTCATTGTTAATGTTCAACGTGGCGGCCCTTCTACAGGGCTGCCCACTAAAGTTGAGCAGGGAGATCTTAATATTGCCCTTTATGGCGGCGCCGGTGATTCTCCCAGGGTGGTAATGGCGCCCACTGATACTGAAGAGTGCTACAGTGGCATTCAACTGGCTTTTGACATTGCCGAAAAATACCAGACACCGGTTATCTTTCTCAGTGATCTGTTCCTGGGACAGCGTACAGAAACCGTTACGATCAAGGAAAATATTGACCGGGATAGATGTACCAGAAAGAAACCGACATCAGAACAATTAAAAAATTTCCTGCGCTATCAAATTACTGACGATGGTGTTTCTCCCCTTATCGTTCCCGGAGAACCGGGAGCTGTCTACTCTACTACCGGACTGGAACATTCAGCAAAAGGAAATCCCAACTATGAATCTGATGTTCACAGCATGATGACGGCTAAACGATTTCGCAAATTTGATTCTATGGTGGCAGATCTTCCTACGGCAGACATCCTCGGGGATGAAACTGCCGAAATTGGAATTGCCGGTTGGGGATCAACGATAGGTTCAATCCTGGAAGGGATGGAAATAGCAAAAAAACAGGGAGTTAAAACGAAACTGATAAAATCCATTATGATTCATCCACAGCATGAAGATTCCTTTCGGAAATTCTTTGACTCATGTAAGAAGATTATTATACCGGAGATGAATTACCAGGGACAGTATGCAGCCTTGTTAAAATCACGCTACGGTATAAAACCGATCGAGATACACATACCTGCTGTCAACCCGGTAAGCCCTTTAAAAATCGCCCAAAAGATTATGGAGACCAATAGTGAGCTTTCTCAGTAAACAGACCGTTTTAGATGAATTAAAAAAAGCAAAGGCGTCCAAAACAAAAGAGTGGAGAGACAATCTTCCCACATGGTGTCCCGGATGCGGGCATTTTACAGGGCTTCACGGTCTCTATGAAGCAGCTGAAAAATTGAAAATCCCGCCCAAAGATTTTGTAGTAGTTTCCGGAATTGGCTGCTCCGGTAGATTTCCTTTTTTCATTAAAGGCTTTGGATTACACGGGTTGCACGGCAGAGCAATACCAATAGCTACCGGGATTAAAGTCGCCAGCCCGAATTTAACCGTTGTAGTCGTTGGTGGAGATGGAGACGGTGTTGGAATAGGAGGAGGTCATTTCCCCCATGCCGCGAGGAGCAATTTTAATCTTACCTACATATTATTGGATAACAGCATTTACGGCCTGACCAAAGGGCAGATATCTCCAACTTCACCAATGGGGATGAAGAGCGGCACGTCTCCATACGGAAATATTGCACGCCCGCTAAATCCCACTACCCTCGCACTGGCATACGGAGCCACTTTTGTGGCAAGAACGTTTTCCAGAGAACGTGATATGGTGTCTGAACTAATTACCAAAGCCATCCAGCATAAAGGTTTTTCATTTGTCCATGATCTGTCACCCTGCGTCGTATTTAATAAAGATGTCACGTATGATAGCTGGAACAATGTAGCAAAAAAGCTTCCTGAAGAGCATAATACTCTGGACCGTTCAAACGCTATTACGTTGGCAGAAAGCACGAACCCTATTTACCAGGGACTTTTCTTCCGGGAAGAAATCCCTACGTTTGATGACCATGTAAAGCAGGTCAGAGACGGGTTAAATCAACCTGCTTGAAAAAGTGAAAAAAACTGCAGGGGAAACAGCCCCTACAGTTTTATAGATTTCTATTACAACAACATCCAATTAGAACAATTTCAACTCCTATCAGGATTTTGAGAATACGTCCTTAATCCATGTCATTGCTGCCACTGCCTGAGGTAGGCCGATCGTCGTAATGGCAAGTATACCGACGTGCATAATTTCTTCCTTTGATACCTCCTCCTGAAGCGCATTCCTTACCGCTGAATGCACTGCGCCCTCGGAACCGCTGCCAATTGCGATACCAAGCTTTGCAAGCTTTCTCTCTTTTTCGTCTAAAGGACCCGCATTGTGACATTGCGCCCCAAGGCTTTGAAAAGCTTCACAAACATCAGGGTACTCCTTTACCATTTCCTTAAACGGTGCCGGTAATTCATAAGACATTTTCAACCTCCTGTAAAAAAATTTAAGCTATTTTCCAAATACTAAATACTAAATAGTAATATTATTTTCTTCAATGACAGTAAATTCTAAAGCAAACACCAACCAAAGTACAACATATTATCATAAATATTAAAACAAGGGGAAGAAGAGGCAAAAAACAAATCTTCTTTTTTGGAGTGCAGTGACCGTGTCACTGCTTTAAAACGCGTCATCACGGATGATGCACTCCATATCCCCCACCCCCGGACAAAAGGCGTCGATGGCAAGGAGGCATAGAGATCGCAAAGGAAGGATTGACGAATAACTAACTTAAAGAGATACTATAAATAAGATCGCTCAATTTACGTGCTATTAACTCTGAGGTATTAGGGAAAACATGATAGAGTCATATATTTTGTCACGTACAACATGACGATTTCTATGGATACCTTCTCTGGCCGCCCCAACTTTTTCGGCTACGCGTTGACTGGCCTTGTTCTGCGCTGCCGCGACAATCTCAAGACGCGTGAAACCCAACGTTTCGAATCCAAACCTGCTGATGAGCTTTACCGTAGCGGTCGCAATACCTTTTCCTTCCTGACTAGTCCGGACCCAATAGCCGAGATTGGCAAAGTTGTGCTTCCGGTTGATTTGATCGATGGCACAGCCGCCAAAAAAAGTATTGTCTTTAGCATCAAGTATGACAAAGTCATATTCAATCCCTTCCAACCACATCTGGTTTCTGGAGTCAAGCCATGATTTACAGTCTGATATAGAGTAGGCAGGATGACACCAGGGTGCCCACTTTAACATCTCCTGCATTGACTCCTGCACACCTTCGCAAATCACGGCAGCGTCTTCCGGCTGGCAGGGACGTATGATAATATTACCATCAGTAAGTTCTATTTTGTTTCTCATTTATTTGATTTTCAGATTATGTAAATCAATTCTAAAAAACTGTATCAATTCAGACAATGCTGTTATTTGGGTTTTATCGTAATCTTTCCAGATACCAAATAATTCATTTTTTCCTGAGCTTTTGGCTATCTCACGTTTAATCGGGACAAGCTTGGCGCATGGTTTTCCTCGGTAAGTGATGACAACTTCTTCTCCTCTCTCCGTTTACATCGGTATATAGTTCAACAATTGTATAGCTACCACTTACGGTTTTTCATATTGTTTCCGGAAATACGTAAAAATTTTAAAATTGATGCTTTTAATTTGCAATCTTTTTTTACTGTTGATATAAATAACCATAGTGATGATTTGCGTTTTTAAGTTGTTATTCTAGAAAGGAAAAATACCTTTAACTATACGGAATGACGAGGTTTATATGCTTTTCTAAGTAGAGCAAAGAATGAGTAATATTATTAAAGATGAACAGGCGGAAGATAATACTGAATTCATAAAAGACAACAGTATTGACTTTGAAAAAATAGATGATCCTTATATCTTGGATGCCTATATTCCGGAACGTTTTGATTTGAAGCTTTCTTCTGAGAATGGCCTTCAGTTGACGAAAAGAAATGAATTAAGACACGCTGTCGGAATTGTTGCGGCAAGGACGTTACGGTATTTCAGTACGAATGGAGAGGAGTTCAATATCTTTCGTGCAAGATGTATGGCGGTCTGGTGGTTCAGGCATATTTATAACAGTTTCAACTGGTGGAAGGCTGTTGTGGTAAATGCGGAGGGGGAGCGAAAAGAGATGCCAATGTTGTATATAGGTGAAAGATTCGGTTCTGAAACAGTGAATAAGGATTGCGAGGCGGATATTGTGCTGAGCGCTTTCGAGAATGATCGTTGTATTGTGGACCCGGAATCTAAGGGAGGGGTGATCGTCGCAGTTGGCTATAGTGAAAGGCAGAAGCTATTTAATTCTCCTGATATGTATTGTGTGAAGGCCATAGTTGGAAACAAATATAAAGGTGCAGGGGTTAATATAACGCATGGTATCACAAAAAATCTAAAGCTCATGGCTGGAAAGATGCTGAAAGATAAGAATGAGGAGATCACTCCACAGAATATTGCTGACGAAATGCATAAAATGAAGATTGTTGTCCTGGACAGGTTGAGACATAAGCAACTCATAGCAACCATTAATAATCTCGGGGCAGAAGTAATCCTTGTCAAAGAAGATGACCTGACTCCCACATTTGCAGTGACGAGGGGTGAAATTGATATGATCATAGGAGTGGGAGGTGTTCCCGAAGCGGTTTTAAGTAGTATATTGGTAGAACAATTGGGCGGGGAAATGACATTGAGGATATTGCCGCTTGAGGTGGCACAACAAGAACGACTATTGGGAAAACTGAGTAATTGGGATTCTTTTAAGAAGAATGAAATTGATATTCTTAGGAATTTTAAGATTGTAAGACCTGGTACAGAAAAAGAGGGAGAAATACCGTGGAACAGAATATTAGCTCTAAAAGATTTAGTTAAGGGCAAGGACATAGTTTTTACTGCAAGTGTTATTAAGAAGACACCGTGGATAAAGTTTCCTGACGGAGAAGAAGTACCGGGGGTGAATATTAATCCGGAATCGGGAGATATTAATGTATTCGTAGTTCGTGTTGCAGATAATAAAGTTGAGATTGTTCCCGTTATGTATAAGACTGTCATTGGTAAGTTATTGGAGCAATACAAAGATAATCAAGAAGCAAATTGTGAAGCCAATGTGAGCTTGCTTGTTCAATTAGGAAAGGCATACTCAGAGTTCGGTTTATTTCAAGAGGCAAGGGATTGTATTCAGAAGGCGAAAATATGCAATGGTATCAGCAATGATATGATACAGAGATGCAATTCGGTGTATGAATACATTTCAGGATTAGACTTTCTTACAAAAAAATCTTTGCAGACGCCAAAAGAGATAATAGAACATTTTGAAAAATCGGGCCATTTAGATGAGGAAGAGAAGGAGCGACTCAGACCAAGGAGAATGGTTAAAAGATTTTATGAATACCAGGGGGACACATGCTATCACTGTCAACTATACGATGAAGCTATTGAACATTATAAAAAGGCATTAGAGTTAAGCCCACACGAGCTGAAACTACATCGCAAAGTAAATGCCATCCAGATGAAAGACATGATAGCTGGCTATTTTAACCGGATCGATAATATATATCAGGGTCTCAGTCATAAAGCCACAAAGGAGATGGGAAAATGCAAACTTGGAGTAGCCCTGGAAATTCTTTACGACTACAAAAGGAAGCTAAATTTTTCTTGCAGAAATCCTTGGCTTGTCTTCTATAGGAGGACCGTCCTGCACGGAGAAACACCTTCTTATAAATTGGCTGTTTTAATCAAATTGCTAAGATTATATAAAGAATTGAACCGGGCAAATGATGAAGAGTTGTCTCTATTTTTGACTACAGAATTTGGCATCAGCAAAGAAGAAACAGGTATAGTTATGAATTATAGGAGGACGCATGAAAAATTTAATTCTGTCAGTGAACTCTTTTTTATTAAAGAACTAGGTTTGGAGGCGCTTTCAAAATTATTACTTCCACATGTACGGGTTGAGAGCCAGAATGAACTTGAAGATTCAGGAATTCCACTCAGTATCAGTATTGTTGAGGCGGTGGAACGGAGAAACCAAAACATACTGGATGAACTTAAGGACGGAGTAAAGAAAGAGGCACAGGAACATACGTATGCGGTAGCAGAAGCGTATCATTATGTGGGTCTGGCTCTTTATGATGTAGGTGATGATGAAGGGGCAAAAATCAACTATGAAAAGGCAACTACAAAATTCAATGAAATAATAAATAAGTTTACGGGGATAACACCCTTTAACGCACAATGTCGAATTGGCAATCTATATGAAGAGTTAGCACTGTTATATGAAGATGAAAAGGTGGCTTATTACGGAAAAGCAATGGACGCTTATACTTATATTATAGAGGAGCGGAGATCAAATATAATGTTTGGTTACATCCGTGACTTGATGGCAATCAGAATATGGCAGACTAAAGAGAGAGTCAATTGTATAAAGAAAGAATTAAACTTGTTTGATCCTTAAAATACTTAATCTATATTCATGCCAGTATCCTTTTCTTGCTTTTGTCGTTTTGTACTATTTTTTTGATAAAAATATAAGATCGGGTTTTATCAATCATGCTTTTTCATTTCACCTCCATGTACCGCCAGAAATTCAAATCCTGTGTATACTTCTTTTTAATCAATACAAAATGTCGATAAAAAACTTAATCAGTTTAAAAGAAAAAGAGAGCCGTAATATTATTGGCTTGATGTCTGGTACATCGTGTGATGGCATTGATGCATGTCTGGTTAAAATAACCGGGAATGGTTTATCAACTAAAGTTGATATTATAGGGGTTGAGACATACCCTTATGAAAATGAAATGAGGGAGCTAATATTTGAAGCCTCTTGTAAAGAGACCGGAACCGTTGATAAAATCTGCCAACTGAATTTTATATTAGGTAAATTATTTGCTGATGCGGCCAGGCAGATTGCCGTAAAATTGTCGGTTCCACTTTCAGACGTAGACATTATTGGTTCTCATGGACATACAATTTATCATGTTTCTTCATTGAAAGAGAATAATGATAAGGAGGTAAGATCAACACTGCAGATAGGTGAGCCTTCCGTAATAGCCCAGGAGACGGGAGTAACCACTGTTGCCGATTTCAGGACAAGGGATATTGCGGCAGGAGGGGAAGGTGCACCCCTTGTGCCCTATGCTGATTTTATTTTATTCGGAAGAGCTAAGATTGGCAGGGCAATTCAAAATATTGGTGGTATTTCTAATGTTACGTTTTTACCTGCTGACGGGAACATTGATGAAATAATTGCCTTTGATAATGGGCCGGGTAATATGATAATTGACCGATTTGCCGAGATTATAACCGATGGAAGATTAAAGTATGATAAAAATGGCGAGTTAGCTTCAAAAGGCAAATTGAATCAAGATTTGTTGGAACGGCTGTGCGATCATCCCTATTTATCGAAACCCCCACCAAAATCAACGGGAAGAGAGGACTTCGGTATTCAGTTTTCTGATGATTTATACAAGGAATTAAAACAGGACAACATAGAAGTTCATGATGCGATTGCGACAATTACAGCCTTTACGGCTAAGTCAATATCAGGCAGTTATACAAAATTTATTCAACCATGTTACAAAATTGACGAGGTCATCATAAGCGGTGGAGGTGTGAGTAATCCTGTCTTGCTTCAATTCTTGAAAGACTATCTTGAAGATATAAGTGTAAGAACGGTTGATGACTTCGGCATTCCTTCCGAGGCAAAGGAAGCGTTGGCATTTGCTATTCTTGCCAATGAAACCGTAAGTGGAAATCCGGGCAACGTTCCCTCCGCTACAGGCGCAAAGGAGAGTGTTGTTCTGGGAAAGATAATTTCCGGAAAGTAAAATTGAATATAAATTCAAATAGTTCCTAGTATAATAGCCGCATAGATAAAAGAATTAAAAACGTTTTGAAACAATTTACAGGGTTACTCCAGATAAGTAATGCATGGCGTTGGCTTGTAGAAAATATAAGATTGTCATGATAATTTAATAACAAAAGAATTGAGGAAAAGTTAATGAGCAATGCATCTGAGAAAATTATCTATTCAATGATGAAGGTAAGTAAGTCTTACCAGAAAAAGACTGTGATCAAGGATATATCCCTTTCCTATTATTATGGTGCCAAGATCGGTGTCCTTGGGCTAAACGGGTCAGGGAAGAGTTCGCTTCTACGCATTATGGCTGGTGTTGATAAAGAGTACAATGGAGAAGCCGGGCTCGCTGCCGGATATACAGTAGGGCACCTTGAACAGGAGCCGCTAGTTGATTCAGAAAAAACCGTTAAGGCTGTTGTGGAAGAAGGCATGCAGGAGATTGTGGATATTGTCAAGGAGTACAATGAAATCAGCGAGAAATTTGCCGAACCAATGTCAGATGATGAAATGAATAAACTTCTGGAACGTCAGGGTGAACTTCAGGAAGAGATAGAGAAGCAGAATGCCTGGGATATCGAATCACGGCTGGAAATGGCTATGGATGCACTGCGCTGCCCTCCCGGAGAAACACTTGTCAAAGTCATCTCAGGCGGTGAAAAAAGACGTGTGGCATTGTGCAGGCTATTACTGCAGAAACCTGATATTCTGCTTCTGGACGAACCTACCAATCATCTCGATGCGGAGACAGTCGCCTGGCTTGAACAGCATCTTCAGCAGTATGAAGGTACTGTGATTGCCATAACGCACGACCGCTATTTTCTTGATAATGTCGCCGGTTGGATTCTTGAGCTTGACCGGGGGATGGGCGTTCCCTGGAAGGGGAACTACTCTTCCTGGCTTGAGCAGAAACAGAACCGTCTTAAACAGGAAGAAAAGAGTGAATCAGAGCGGCAGAAAACCCTGCAGCGAGAACTGGAGTGGATCCGTATGTCTCCCAAAGGACGCCACGCAAAAGCAAAGTCACGCATTAGTGCCTACGAGTCACTCCTCAACCAGGACACTGCAAAACGGGAGAAGGACCTTGAGTTGTTTATGCCGGCAGGGCCGAGGCTTGGAACAGTAGTTATTGACGCGGAAAATGTGAGTAAAGCGTTTGGAGATCGCATTCTTTTTGAGGGGATGTCATTCTCTCTTCCCGCTGGAGGTATTGTTGGAATTATAGGTCCAAACGGTGCGGGTAAAACAACACTGTTTAAAATGATAACGGATCTGGAAAAACCTGATTCAGGTACCCTTAAGATTGGCGATACCGTTAAACTTGCTTACGTAGATCAGGGGCGTGACACTCTTGATCCGGGCAAAACGATATGGGAGATTATTTCAGGGGGCAGGGACACGATTGAACTTGGAAACCACGAAGTAAACTCACGTGCCTATGTTGCACGTTTTAATTTCTCGGGATCAGACCAGCAGAAAACGGTAGATGTGCTTTCCGGTGGTGAGCGCAATCGCGTTCATCTTGCGTGCATGCTCAAAGATGGTGCCAATGTAATACTCCTGGACGAGCCCACAAATGATCTGGACGTAAATACTATGCGGGCTCTTGAAGAGGCCCTGGAAAATTTTGGCGGCTGTGCTGTCATTATTTCTCATGACCGCTGGTTTCTTGATCGTGTAGCAACACATATGCTTGCTTTTGAGGGCGACAGCACTGTTCGGTGGTTTGAAGGAAATTATTCAGAATATGAAGATGACAGAAAAAAGAGGTTGGGAAAAACCGCTGACCAGCCACACCGTATGAAATACCGTCACCTGACAAGAGAGTAAATTTTAATTTACGATTAACGTTATATATTGATGATTTGGTGTCACACAATTAATAATAAAAACTAAAAAACGTTTTCTCTGGTTTACTTATCAAGCTACAGAAAAAAAAGATGTGAGGAAAATCTCGCCGTATACTTCATAAGGTGAGGGATACACTCCATTAGACGTAGAAGATGAAGACTTGAAGTAAAAAAAAGCACAGGAACATTAATTTCCTGTGCTTTTTTTATGAATTATCCTTTTATAAGGACTTAATTAATATCGGTAAGTTTCAGGCTTGAAAGGACCTTCAATTGGAGTACTGATGTACTCAGACTGCTGTTGAGTCATACGAGTAATCACTCCACAAAAACCTTTAACCATTTCTGCGGCAACCTCTTCATCCAGTTTCTTGGGAAGAACCTTTACGTAAACAGGTTCACGTTCAGACTTGGGTTTGTCTGCCCATGCTCCCTTGTAGAGTAGCATCTGTGCAAGTACCTGATTTGTGAATGAACCATCCATAATACGGGATGGGTGACCGGTTGCATTACCAAGATTTACAAGACGTCCTTCAGAAAGAAGAATAATGTAATCATCCGTATCGTCGGATCGGTAGACCTTATGGACCTGTGGTTTAACCTCTTCCCATTTCCAGTTGTCACGCATGTATTTGGTATCAATCTCAAGATCGAAGTGGCCGATGTTACACACGATGGCCCCTCGTTTAACGGCAGCCAGCATGTGACGATCACATACATCAATGTTACCCGTAGTTGTTACGATCAGGTCGATCTTTCCCAACAATTGTTTGTCGATGGATTCAGGAGAGCCGGTGTTGTTTCCATCTACATAAGGAGAAACAACTTCGAATCCGTCCATGCATGCCTGCATACCACAGATAGGATCAATTTCAGATATCTTTACAATCATCCCTTCCTGATTCAAGCTCTGGGCAGAACCTTTGCCTACGTCACCGTAACCAATTACCAGAGCTTTTTTACCGGAAAGAAGTGCATCTGTTCCACGTTTAATGGCATCATTCAAGCTATGACGGCAACCGTACTTGTTGTCATTTTTGGATTTGGTAACAGAATCGTTAACGTTAATGGCCGGAACTTTTAACTCTCCTTTTGCCAGCATGTCAAAAAGTCTGTGAACACCGGTTGTGGTCTCTTCCGTTATACCATGGATCTTATCAAGCATCTGAGGATACTTCTCGTGAACCATGGCGGTAAGGTCACCACCGTCGTCAAGTAATACATTAGCGTTCCACGGCTTGCCATCCTTGAGAATAGTCTGTTCGATACACCATGAACTTTCTTCTTCTGTCTGGCCCTTCCAGGCATATACAGCAACGCCGGCATCAGCCATAGCCGCCGCCGCATGGTCTTGTGTGGAAAAAATGTTACATGAAGACCAACGAACTTCCGCACCAAGGGTGACGAGTGTTTCAATCAATACGGCCGTTTGGATTGTCATGTGGATACAGCCGATAATATTAGCGCCACTAAGAGGCTGCTCTTTCTCATATTTTTTTCTGAGGTTCATCAAACCAGGCATTTCAGCTTCGGCGAGGGTAATTTCACGACGTCCCCAATCCGCCAAGTTTATGTCGGCAACCTTGTAATCTAACGTAAGGGTAGTCATATCATATTCCTTTAATAAAAGTTACAAATTAAGAGTTCAAAAAGAGTGGATACTAAGTTTGCTTGAAGTACTAAGAATTCGTTTTTT
This sequence comes from Candidatus Scalindua sp., assembly GCA_024654465.1. Taxonomy (GTDB): domain Bacteria; phylum Planctomycetota; class Brocadiia; order Brocadiales; family Scalinduaceae; genus Scalindua. The sequence continues at coordinate 5,222 of JANLHC010000133.1, read as the reverse complement.
TACAAGAACGTTATCATATAGCAAAAGACCTTAAATTTTCAACCATTTTTTTCAGATTTGCCGGATTAAGCTACATTTTTACTAAAAATGACCACTTTTGGTACAAAAATTACTCACTAAATTTCCCTAAAAGTAAAGGCACAAATGTAAGAATGTTATAACCAATTACTTTATAGCAAGTTAGAAAAAAACAAATTAATTGGTTTTTTGGTACAATTGTTGCGATTTTAATCATTGTGAATCTCAAACTATTTCCCTGTGACTTGTTCGTATAAGGAGATATAATCCGAGTTTTGAAGTATTTGGTAAAGTTCGATTTCCTAAATGTATACTTTTCAATTTATTAGGGAGAAAACGATGGAGAGAGACGAAGCTATTAAGGAACTTCAAAAAGAGAGCTTACAGGGACTATCAGACAAGGATCTCCTTTTCCTTATTGAAAGCTATGTGACCAAACGGAATGATTACGAAAACATTGCAAGTTTGATAAACGGAGATGAAGATATAATCGCTAAAATGGTCGATAGCGACAGAGTATTCAATAAAGTGATGAGCTGTACGGGACGTATTCTGGCGATATCCCCCTATTTCCTGTTTTCACTGCTTTTGAGAAGGGCATTTAAAGAAAAAAGGAAAGACACTAAATTTATAGAAAAAACAATAGATGCATTAAACAATACCAAACTTGTCATTCCATGGGATCAAAACAGGCTTACGGGCCTGCTTGAAGATACCCAGGTTTCAAACTATATTGCAAACATGCTGGCACAATTTATTGATAGTTCAAAGTTGTTCAGCATCAATGATGATGAGAAAATGTCACACCGATATATAGTAGATATGATTACAGACTCTCTGGATTCAGATAACCTTGAAAAGTTTTACATTTACTGCCACATAGGAAATTATACGCTCTTCCTGACTGGAATGATTCCGGAATATATTAAGTACAGATATGAATCCAAACGAAGACCTGTCGATAAACATTATTACGTAAGTTTCGGGAAAACATATTACGGCCTTGCATCGGAACACATTAACGCGAGGAAAAGCAGTCTTACAGGTACACTATCACAATTATCAGAAGGGTTTGAGGCTGTTTCGCAGGTTCTCAGTTTTATGAACAAAGAATATCTTTGCTCTGCAAAAACAGGATTTGCATAGTGTGACATAGCCGAAACCAAGTTTGAATGGCCTTAAGTTAAAAAAATATTTTTCCACACCGGATAATAATGAAAATTAGACATCCATTGATAAAGGAATTGCAAAAGAAAATAGAAAAAACCTATGCACTGGATACGGGTATTACCAATATCGAACAGTATATTATTGGTGACAAAGGTTACGAGGAGTTCTATGCAAAGGAAGAAATCAGGACAGTTGTTAATAGTCGTTCGGGAGCAAGGGTCTTAATAAGGGATGCCGGAGATACGCTTAAAGTAAGTATTTATTACCCGGACGCACTAATCAGAGAATTGGAAAATAATGACCCGAGGCTTGGCATACATGATGAAAACATTGATCTATGTGCAAGCTTTGTTGAAGAACTGGATCATTTCTTATTTATAGCTCAGAACTATAAATCGAATCGTCCTTTCAGCCTGCTCGAACTGGAGCTACAGGCAAATGTAACTAAATACCTGGTGTTAAAATATTTCATTGCATTACAGAACAGATCATTAAAGCTGAGTAAATTTGACAGAGAATATATAAGATACCATCTCTTTTATAAGCGTAAATTTGACATTGAAGATATATCAGAAAAAAAAGATATGAAGATGCCGGGAAGTTCGGCATGATGTATACAAAACATATAGACCTTCTCTCACATGAAGACCGCTTGCGTGATTTACGGCAGTTCAGCAGAATGACCTGCCCATCTAAGATTAGACACATCCAGTCAGCAAAGAATTAGTTCCCTCTGAAAAAGTCATATTTTCAGGATTCGGTTATATTAAACAAGATATTTCAAACAGTTGACAACGATCTTTTCCTACGCGGATGTCATTGCCTTGAAACACACCGATCTCTGTAAAAATTTGCAGATCTCTTATTCTGCGCCTGAAACTCTTTTTCTGGATTGTTTTTTTTCAGATCGTTTCTTTTTATTTTGCAGGATTTGTACCTTTACATAATGGGGTTTTTTTGTAAGGATGCGCTCTTTTTCTTTGATGTTTAACTCCATTAACTTTACCTGGAGTCTTTTAAAGGCAAGCTCTCTATTCTTTATTTGCGATCGTGATTCCGTTGCAATCACCCTTATACCTGTAATCTTGTGATATAATCGCACACAAGACATTGTCTTATTCTTGTGCTGGCCACCGGGACCAGAGTTTTTGTAATAATCTAACCGTACTTCCTTTTTCAAATTTTTCAGATCAATTGAGTATTTTTTCATTCACCAAGCCTGACATGAAAATGACATGGACATTATATCGAAACTGCCCCTTTAAGTTTTTTCACATTCTTTTCTATTCATTCTAACTTTTTCTTTCCCGTGAATCATTCTTTTTTCTTTTAACTCTAATCCTACAATATTTATGTCAACTTTGAAATTCCTAAACATAAATTTAGATGTATAGATATTAAACATTTTTTTCATAGACGCGTCTAATAATATCAGTATAATAATACAATTTGGGAATAGCCATAAGGCAAATTGTTATAGGTACTTAAGCGTAGGCAGTATTAGGCTGTTTATTGTTAATAACGGTTCCTGATTATGGCATGTATTTTGATAAATTAAGTTGGAAAGTGCGCCTTCTTAAACTTGCAAATGGAAAATTGAGAATGACAGACACTCTAATTGGAAAAAGAAAAAGGCGATATTTGTTGTTTTAAGAACATTTCCCAACAAAAACCAGGATATCCTTTCTTTGATTAATATTTCAGATGATGAGTTTCAGATAAAAATTCCCATGAAAACAGTTCGTGTATTCAGACAGGAAAATGTATACTTTTAAAGAGGATTGTATTTGCCTTACGTTAAAACCTTATGATGTTGTCTGGCTGGAACCTAAGTAACTAATATCTAAAACAATCAAAATGGAAAAACCGGATTTCACCATTCCCGTTCTGGGCAAACCAACGTTCAGGCTATCTTCAATTTCCAGAAAAAAGGATATTGGGCGGACAAGCTATGTGAACGACGATCAATATATCCTTTACGATATCGCTGTCACCGGGGAATTACCGAACCGCAACAATAACCGGAATAATTTGATAGAAAAGGCCGGTCCGAAAGAAATAATTTATTTTGACCCTTCCAAAGTACATGCCGGAATAGTTACGTGTGGCGGTCTCTGTCCAGGACTTAATGACGTGATTCGGGCTATCGTCATGAACCTGTGGTATCGTTACGGTACAAAGCGAATATCCGGTTTCAGGTATGGATATCGCGGCCTCCTTTCGAAATTTAAACATCCGGTTATGGAGTTAAAACCAGAGATCGTATCTAAGATACATAGCCTTGGGGGCACTATCCTTGGAGCTTCGCGAGGCTACGGTGATTGTGTTGAAGAGATCGTCGATACCCTCGAACGTATGAAAATTAACATGCTTTTTATCATAGGTGGAGACGGTACGCAAAAAGGAGCTCTAGATATTTCTGAAGAGGTAAAAAAGCGTGATCTAAAAATTTCGATAGTAGGTATACCCAAGACCATTGACAATGATTTAAGCTTTGTAGAAACATCATTCGGATTTGAGACAGCTGTTTCCCGTGCTGTAGATGCAGTTTCCTGCGCGCATGTGGAGGCACATGATGGAGTAAACGGAATTGGAATTGTTAAAGTAATGGGACGTGAATCAGGGTTTATCGCCGCGAACACCGCTATGGCCGTCAATGATGTGAATTATGTGCTCGTTCCGGAAGTGCGATTTGATATCGAAGGAGAAAATGGTCTATTCGCCAATCTGGAAAGGAGACTTAAGCAACGGAATCATGCCGTAATTCTCGTAGCAGAAGGCGCAGGGCAGGAGTATATGAAAGATTCCAGAGCCACAGACGCGTCAGGTAATGTAAAGTTCAACGATATAGGTGTTTTCCTCAAAGAACGAATTGGCGAATATTTTAAAATGAAAGGAATAGACATTAACCTTAAATATATCGATCCAAGTTACATGATCAGAAGTGCACCCGCGAATTCTAATGATTCAATTTACTGCACCAAGCTCGGCGCTTACGCAGTACATGCGGCCATGGCTGGAAAGACAGAAATGATCGTGAGTCTTATTCATTCCCGCTTTGTTCATGTTCCCATTCGCCTGGTAGTTTTCGGCAGAAAACGCATAGACCCACATCAGGAAATCTGGCGCGATGTAATTGAGGCAACGGGTCAACCACTACTTTTACAGGAACGTAGAACAACGCCCCGCGCAGAAAATTAAGAGGTTAAAAACAAACAAACAGTCAGGGGAATTAATCAAAATGATAAAGACCAAAATAATCGCCATAATTTGATAACCGGTGGTGCATAAGGCATGAATAGAAAAAGCGATTTAAAAGTTCTGGTGATTAACTGCGGCAGCTCTTCGGTTAAATTTCAACTTATCAATATGGCCGATGAAAATGTCCTTGCCAGTGGCATAGTTGAAAGGCTCGGACTGCCTCAGTCGCTTATAAAATTTAAATTTGGCGACAAAGGCGTTACTAAAGAGTTCGACACCCTTGATCACAGCTCTGCAATTTCAGAAATTCTTGATGCCGTCACGCACAGCCAGCTCGGAGTCATTGACGATAAAAGTGAAATATCTGCAGTAGGACACAGGGTTGTTCACGGAGCAGAGCACTTCACGGAATCGGTGCTTATAACCGATGATACCATCAAACAGATCGAAGCCTGCATTGAACTCGCTCCACTTCACAACCCTCATAATTTGAAGGGAATACTTGTATGTAAAAAGCTTCTGCCGGGCATCTCGCAGGTAGCTGTATTTGACACCGCCTTTCATCAAACAATGGAAGATTATGTTTATACATATGCCCTTGTCTATCGATTTTATGAAAAATACCGATTCAGACGATATGGGTTTCACGGAACCAGCCATTTCTTCGTAGCGAACAAGGCGGCAGAAATTGTTGGGAATGATATACATAAGTTAAAAATTATCACGTGTCATCTTGGAAACGGAGCAAGCATTGCGGCGGTTAAGTACGGTAAATCTATAGATACATCTATGGGGTTCACACCTCTGGAAGGCCTGATAATGGGAACCAGGTG